>JBGASI010000091.1:0-16192 GCA_044229815.1 Vicinamibacteria bacterium
GTCGAGCGCGCAGCGCAGCCGGCCGGAGCGCACCGCGGCGCCGAGCGCGGCCGGGTGGACGAGGCCGCCGCGCGCGACGGTGACGAGCGTGGCGCCGTCGGGCCGGCGGCGCAGGGCCGCGGCGTCGAGCAGGCCGCGCGTCGCCTCGGTGAGACCGGCGGCCACCACGAGGTGCCGCGAGCGACGCAGCAGCGCCGCGAGCGAGACGGGCTGCGCGCCGGCGCGCCGCGCGACGGCCGCCGCGACGAACGGGTCGTGCACGAGCAGCGTCGCGCCGAAGGGCCGCAGCAGGCGCGCGGTCTCGCGACCGATGCGGCCGAAGCCCAGGACCCCGACCGTCGTCCCCTGCAGGGTCTCCTGGCCCGCGCCCTCGAGGTGCAGCTTCGTGTAGACGCGGTTCGAGGGCCGGCGCAGCGCGGCCCGGTAATCGTCGACGCGCCGCGCGGCCATCAGCAGGAACGTGACGGCGAGCTCCGCCACCAGGTGAGCCATCGGCCCCGGCGCGTTCGCGATCACCAGTCGCTCGAAGAGCGGGCGGGCGAAGCGGCGCTTGACCTCCCCGCCGCAGTGCGCGACGAGACGCAGCCGCGGCGCCAGCGCCAGGAGCTCCTCGCCGAAGACCGGGCTGTCCCAGGTGGTGACGAGGGCGTCGGCCTCGCGTAGCGCCGCGCGCAGCGCGGGCGTGAGCGACTTCCCGGCGACGCGGGTCCAGTCGAAGCCGCGGCCGAGCCGCCGCCGGCGGGGCGGGTCGAAGAAGGAGCGGAACAGCGTCTCGCCCGCCAGCACGACGACGCGGGGTCGGCTCACCCGCGCGCGACGCGGACCCGCTGCGACGGCCATCGCGGCCTCCTCAGATCACCTTCACCAGGCCGCGGCCCGAGGCGGCCGTGTTGCGCACGAGCGCCAGCACGCACAGGGCCGCGAGCAGAGGGATGACGCTCGAGACGACGAGGATGGGCGTGAACGAGAAGCGGTCCGCGACCAGCCCGATCACGTACGTGGCGCCGATCGTGCCGAGGCCGGCTCCGGTCCCCGACAACCCCGAGACGGACGCGACGGCCCGGCTGTCGAACAGGTCGGCCGGCAGCGCGAGCGCCATCGTGGACATCGCCGCGTAGGAGAACGTGGCGATCGCGAAGCACGCGAGCAGCGCCGGGAAGCTCGACAGGAAGGCGGCGGGCATCAGCGCGAGGACGCCGAGCGACCCGCCGACGATCACCGCCTTGCGCGCGCGACCCACCGGCCAGCCGCGGCGGATCAGCCAGCTCGAGAAGCCGCCGCCGAAGAAGTTGCCGAGGTCCGCCGCGAGGAAGGGGACCCAGAATCCGGCCGCGGTCTCTGCGAGGTTGAAGCCCTTCGCGACGAGGTAGATCGCGAACCAGTCGGCGATCATGAACCAGACGGGGTCGGTGAGGCCGCGGGCGGCGATCGTGCCCCAGGTCTGGGGCAGCGAGAGCAGGCGGCGGTAGCTCGCCGGGGCAGCGCGCGCATCCGGGGACGCCTCGGTCTCTCCCGCCCGCTCCTCGGCACGGTCGGCGAGGATCATCGCCCGCTCCGCCTCGCCCAGGCGCGGGTGCTGCTCCGGCGGGTGATAGCTGCGCCGCCAGACGAAGAGCCAGGCGAAGCCCAGCAGCCCGACGACGACGAAGGCCGGGCGCCAGCCGCCAAAGTGGCCGACCAGGAGCAGCACCAGCGCGGGCGCGACCGCAGCGCCGATCGAGGAGCCGCTGTCGAAGAGCGCCACCGCCCAGCCGCGCTCGCGGCGCGGGAACCACTCGGAGACAGCCTTGGTCGCGGCCGGCCAGTTGGCCGCCTCGCCGGCGCCTAGCAGGAGGCGCAAGCCGCAGAAGCTCCAGAAGCCCGTGGCGAGCGAGGTGAGGCAGGCGACCGTGGAGTACCACAGCACCGACACGGTGAGTCCGTTGCGCGTGCCGAGGCGGTCCACCAGGCGTCCCGACACCGTCTGCATCACCGCGTACGCGATGCGGAACGAGATCACGATCCAGGCGAAGTCCTGGTTGGTCCAGTGGAACTCGAGCTTGAGGCTCGGGGCGAGGACGGAGAGCGTCTGCCGGTCGAGGTAGTTGACGACCGTCGAGAGGAAGAGCAGCCCGCCGATCCACCAGCGGAGCCGGCCCTTCAAGGCCTGGTGCGGACCATTGCCTCCGCCTCCGCGAGTGTCGGCTGGCTCGCGGTGCCGCCGAGCCCTTGCGTGCTCAGGGCGCCGCAGGCCGCGCCGAGGCGCAGGCAATCGACGAGCGGGGCGCCGGCGAGCCAGCGGAACAGGAAGCCGGCGTTGAAGGAGTCGCCGGCGCCCGTTGTGTCGACCGGGTCGATCGGATAGGCCGGCACGTGCAGGACCTTGTCGCCGTCGAGCGTCATGGCGCCGTCGGCGCCGAGCTTGGCCACGACGCGGGTGCGGCCGTTCGCGAGCCGACGCAGGCCGTCGGCCGGGTCCTGGCAGCCGGCGATCGCCCGCAGCTCGACCTCGTTCGGGAAGAAGAGGTCCGTCTCGCGCAGCGTGGCGCGAAGCCCGCTGTCCCACTTCTCGCTCGGGTCGAAGCCCGTGTCGAGCGAGGTGGTCATCCCCGCCGCGCGGGCGCGCGCGAAGAGGTCCGGCAGCCCCGGGCGCAGGCCGTCCTGGAAGAAGAAGGACGAGACGTGGATGTGGCCCATGCCGGCGAGGGCCGCGTCGGGCACGTCGGCGGCCTTCAGCGCGCTGATCGCCCCGAGGTAGGTGACGAGCGCCCGGTCCCCCGGCGAGGTGATCGAGACCGTGATGCCGGTCTTGAGCCCGTCGCCGCGGATGACGCGCGAGAGCTCGATCCCCCGGCCCGCCATCGCGTCGAGGCAGAAGTGGCCCCAGGTGTCGTCGCCGACGCGGCCGGCGAAGGCGACCGGGCTGCCCAGCCGGGCGAGGCCCATGGCCATGATCGCCGAGGCGCTGCCGAGCACCAGCGCGGAGTCCTGGACGAGCACCTCCTTGCCGGGCACCGGGAACTCGGTGTAGCCCTGCAACACGAGGTCGACGTTGATCTCGCCGGCGACCAGGACCTGCTTCACGCGCTCACCTCGCGCCGCAGCGGGAGTGGATCTCGAAGCCCGACACCACGCGCGTGATCACGCTGTGCTCCGACGGGGAGTCCGGGCGGTAGCCCGCGGCGAGGCAGCGGAAGAAGCCGAGCAGCTGCCCGGCCACGACGTCGAGCACGCTCAGCTCGGCGTCCGCGCACGCCGCGGCCCCGGCGAGGTCGATCGCCAGGACGCCGGGCGCCTCGACCAGGGCGGGGGGCAGCCGGGCGCCGACGACGATGCGGCGGCCGCCGACCGCCTTGCGGTCGAGCTCGTGCAGCAGGTCGAGCTCGTAGGCGCGCACCAGCGGGTCGGAGGAGAGAAAGGCCACGATCAGCGAGTCCTTGCGGATGGCCGACATGGGCCCGTGGCGCAGGCCGAGATAGGACTCGGCCAGGGTCCAGACGTCCCCGCCGTTCATCTCCAGCATCTTGAGCGCCGCCTCGCGCGCCGCGCCGAGACGGCAGCCGCTGCCGAGGTAGATCGCCGAGCCGAAGCCGGAGCGCGCCGCGTCGGCGAGCGCGGGAGCGTGGGCCCGCAGCAGGCAGGCGCACGCGCGCGCCAGGGCGCTCGCCGCCTCCTCACCGCCGTCGGGGGCTGGCGCCCCGAGCGCGAGGCCCGCGAGGACGAGGTTCGTGAAGCTCGACGTCATCACCAGGCTGCGGTCGTGGGTCTTCTCGTCGAGCACGATGGCCCGCACGCAGGGCCGCTCGTGGTAGGCGGTGGCGAGCGCGCCGGCGTGGTTGCAGGTGAGGACGAGGTGGCGGGCCTGGGGCCTCTTCTCGAGCAGCCAGTCGACCACGGCGCGGCTCTCGGGGCTGTCGCCCGAGCGCGCGACCGAGACCACCAGGAACGGCCCGGCGGGAGGCAGGCAGGTCTCCGGGTGGGTCAGGATCAGCCCCGCGGGCAGCGCGTTGACGGGCACCCCGAGCTGCGCCTGCAGGAAAGGTGCGACGCACTCCCCCGCGTAGAGCGAGCTGCCGGAGCCCGTGACGACGACCGCGTGCACCTCGTCCAGGCTCTGCGCCACGACGGGCGCGGCCCGGCGCAGCCGAGCGGCGGTGTCCGTCCAGGTGAGCGGCTGCTGCGCGATCTCGCGCAGGGTGTGACCGTAGCCTCGAGCGAGCTGCTCGCCCCAGGGACGGCCCAGCAGCTCTCCCAGCGCGCCGACGCCGCCGAGCGAGGCGAGCCAGTCGTCCAGAGAGGGCGGAGGGCCCTGGTCCTGTAGTCCGTCGCTCGCGACACCAGGGGGCGCGTTGGAGGTCCCAGTCATGCGAAGCTCCCGTCGGCCGTGGAGAATACGGCTTGACAACGGTGTCGAGCATCGGATAGAAAACGCAAGCAAGCGAAAACTATCGCAATGAAACGAAAGAGTCAAGCCCGAATGCAGCAGAGCCCGCTGTCCTCCCTTTCGCTGGCCCACGGCAAGCGCGCGCGCCTCTGGCGGCTGCTCTACGGCCATGGCCCGGGGAACGGAACGCTGATGGTCCTGCCCCTCGATCAGGGCCTCGAGCACGGGCCCACGGACTTCTTCCCGAACCCTGCCGCGCTCGACACGGAGTTCCAGTTCCGCCTGGCGGTCGAGGGGAACTACTCCGCGATCGCGCTCGGCGTGGGCCTCGCCGAGAAGTACCTCGGCGCCCATGCCGGACGCATCCCGCTGATCCTGAAGCTGAACGGGAAGACGAACATCGCCGACGACGCCGAGGCGGTTTCGCCCGCGTTCGCCAGCGTGAAGGACGCGGTGCGGCTCGGCGCCGACGCCGTCGGCTACACGGTGTACGTCGGCAGCCCGCGGCAGGACGTCGAGATCCGCGAGTACGGCAAGGTGCGCGAGGAGTGCGAGCGCTTCGGCATGCCGCTCGTCGTCTGGGCTTACCCGCGCGGCAGCGCGATCGAGGCGAGGGGCGGCAAGGGCAGCCTGTACGCGCAGGACTACGCGGCGCGCGTCGCGGAGGAGCTCGGGGCCGACGTGGTGAAGCTGCACGAGCCCTCGCCCGAGACGAGCGGCTGCCCCGAGCCCTACGCGTCGCTGCGCGAGGACGCGGCGGCCCGGCTGCGCCGCGTCGTGCGCTCGGCGGGGCGCGTGCTGGTGCTCTTCTCCGGCGGCGTCAAGCAGGACGACGACGCGGCCGTGGTGCGCAAGGTGAAGCTCTACATGGAGTGCGGGGCCACCGGCGTGATGTTCGGCCGCAACATGTGGCTGCGGCAGCACGACGAGGCGCTGGCGCTCACGCGCAAGGTGCGGGCCCTGCTGCAGCGCCACCCGCGCTAGCGTCCGGGGCAGCGCGCCCGGCAAACGCGACAGGGAGGTCCTCGTGAACGGCTGGAGCCGGCGTGAGTGCATGAAGGGTCTGGGAAGCGGTGTCGTGCTGGGCGCCGGGCTGGGCGGAGGGCTGCCGGTGTCGGCGGCCGGCGCCGCGGCCGCGGAGTCGAAGGGGGATCTGGCCCTGCGCGACTTCCAGCCGCGCAGCATGCTCCACGTGCGGGAGACGCGCGTCGAGCGCCCGCGCTTTCCGGTGATCGACGTCCACACGCACCTGACGTTCGCGAAGAGCGAGTTCTCGAAGAAGGAGGACGGCGTCTCCCCGGCCGAGGAGGTGTCGATCCTCGTCACGGCGAAGGACGCGCTGGCGGTGATGGACCGCAAGGGCGTTCGCGCGATGGTGAACCTGACAGGCGGGACAGGACGGGGCCTCGAGCAGTCGGTGGCCGCGTTCGACAAGGCGGCGCCCGGCCGCTTCCTCAGCTGCGTCGAGCCGTCCTACGGCCGGCTGCTCGAGCCGGGCTTCCCGAAGGCGCAGGCCGACGCCGTCGAGGCCGCCAGGCGCGCCGGCGCGCGCGGGGTCAAGGTCCTCAAGACGCTCGGGCTCTACCTGCGCGAGAAGGTGACCGAGGGAGCGCTCGTCAAGGTGGACGACCCGCGCTTCGACCCGATGTGGGAAGCGTGCGCGGCGCTCGACCTGCCGGTGTTCATCCACACCGCCGACCCCGAGGCGTTCTTCCTGCCGATCGACCGCTTCAACGAGCGCTGGGACGAGCTCGGGCACCACCCCGACTGGTCCTTCCACGGCCGCGACTTCCCGGCCTTCGCGGAGCTGATGGCCGCGCGCGACCGCGTCTTCGCGCGCCACCCGCGGACCCGCTTCGTGGCCCTGCACGTGGGTCACGACGCGGAGAACCTCGACTTCGTGGGGGAGACCCTCGACCGCTACCCGAACGTCCACGTGGAGCTCGGCGCGCGCATCGGCGAGCTCGGCCGTCAGCCGCGCGCGTCGCGGCGTTTCTTCGAGCGCTACCAGGACCGGATCCTCTTCGGCACGGACGCGGTGCCGCCGCCGGCCGGCGAGTCGACGCCGCAGCAGGTGTTCAAGGACGAGCTGTACGAGATCTACTTCCGCTTCCTCGAGACCGAGGACGAGTACTTCGACTACGCGCCCGCCCCGGTGCCGCCGCAGGGCCGCTGGCGGATCTACGGGATCGGCCTGCCCGAGGGGATCCTCGAGAAGGTGTACCACCGCAACGCCGAGAGGCTGCTGGGGCTGCAGTCGTGATCCGTGCCCTGGCGGCCGGCACGCTGCTCGCCCTCCTCCCGACGGGCCCGGCGGCGCCGGGCTACGCGGTCGCGCGCTCGAGCGCATCGCCCGAGGCGCTGCTGGCGGCCGACGAGACCGCGTGGGCGGCGGCCAACGCCACCGAGTGGGGCCCCGCCGCGCAGTCGACCCGCTTCCGCGCGCTGTGGGCCGAGGCGGGGCTCGTCCTGCGCTTCGACGCGACCGACCCCGACCCCTGGCACACGATGACGAAGCGCGACGAGCACCTGTGGGAGGAGGAGGTCGTCGAGATCTTCCTCGACCCGGGCGGACGCGGGCGCGACTACTACGAGCTCGAGGTCTCGCCCGCCAACGTGGTGTGCGACGTGCGCATGGTCTCGCCCTCGCCGCACAAGGAGATGGACCTCGGCTTCGACCTGCCGGGCCTCGCCACCCGGACGCTGTTGCGCAAGGACGGGACGGGCCGGACCACGGGCTGGACGGCCACGGCGCTGCTGCCCTGGAAGGGGCTCGCCGTGTTGCCCTCGGCTCGCGGCGTCGCCGTGCCGCCGCGAGCGGGCGACCGCTGGCGCTTCAACCTCTTCCGCATCGACCGCCCCGGCGGAAAGGCGGCGCCCGAGAAAGACGCGGTGGAGGTGGCCTGGTCCCCCACGGGCGAGCCGAGCTTCCACGTGCCGGCGGCGTTCCGCGAGCTCGTCTTCTCCCCGGCGCGCTGAGCGTGGCGGAGCCTGCGCCGCCCGGCCTGCGCGCGATGGTCGACGCGGACCTCGCGGCCGGGCTGCGGCTGTCGCGCGCGTGCGGCTGGAACCAGACGCTCGACGACTGGCGGCTGCTGCTCTCGCTCGGGCCCGGGCTCTTCCGCGTCGCCGAGCGGGACGGCGAGGTGGTGGCCTCGGCCGGGGCCGTGTGCCACGGCGACACCCTGGCCTGGGTGTGCATGGTGCTCGTGCTGCCCCGGGAGCGCGGACGGGGGCTCGGCGGCGCCCTGTTCGACGACGTGCTGGAGCGCGTCGACGAGCGGGTGCGGCGCGGCACCCTGGGCAGCGTCGGGCTCGACGCGACACCAGAGGGACACGGCCTCTACCGGAAGCGCGGCTTCAGCGACGGCCCGCGGCTCGAGCGGCTGCAGCTGACGGAGCGACGGGTCCCGCGCCCCGCGGAGGTGCGCCCGCTCGTGGCCGCGGACCTCGACGGCGTCCTGGCGCTGGACCGGCGCGCCTTCGGCGCCGACCGCGCGCCGGCGTTGCGCCACGCTTTCGCGGCCGCGCCGGGGTTGGCCTGGATCGCCGCGGGCGGGGCAGCGGGCGGCTACTGCTTCGGTCGTCACGGGGACCACTCGGACCACGTCGGGCCGCTCGCGGCCAGCGACCTCGAGCGGGCCGCTGCGCTGGTGGCGGCCTGCGCCTCGGTCGACGCGGGGCGGCCGCTGATCATCGACGCGTTCGCGCGCCCGGCGTGGATCAGGGCGCTCGCGGCGCTCGGCTTCCGGACGCAGCGGCCGTTCACCCGCATGTACCGCGGTCCCGCGCCGGCCGGCCGCGAGCCGCAACGCCTGCTCGCGGCGTTCGGCCCCGAGCTCGGCTGACGCGTGCGACGCCGCGGGGCGACAATGGCGGAGTCATGAGGAACACACTCTCGAACGTCTTCCTGTTGAGCGCGGCCCTCGCCCTGCCACCCCTCCCGGTGGCCGCGCAGGCGCCCGGCCCGAAACCCTCGTTTCCCGCGGGCACCGAGGTCGTCACCGTCGACGCGGTGGTGATCGGGCGCGGTGGCGAGGCGGTGAGCGACCTGCGCCGCGAGGACTTCGTGGTCAGCGAGGACGGCGTCCGTCAGGAGCTGGTGGCCTTCGAGGCCGTGCAGGCGCCGGCGGAGCCGACGGAGGCGACCGCAGGAGCGGCGGCCTCCGCTCTCCCGGTGCCGACACCCTTGCGAGCCTCGTCGAACGCGGGGCCGGAGCCCGAGCCGGCGAGCTTCGTGGTCGTGTTCGACGAGCTGCACCTCGACCCGGCGGAGGCCGTGCGGGCACGGCGCGCCGTGGCCGGCTTCCTGCAGTCGGGCGCCCGCGACGGCGATCGCGTCTCGCTCGTGGGCACGGGCGACGGCACGCGCTGGACGACGCGGCTGCCGGCGGGGCGGGCCGAGCTGCTGCAGGCGCTCGACCGCCTGCAGGGCCGGCAGGTCGGCGAGTCGGTGCGCGACGCGATGAGCGGGTACGAGGCGATGCGCATCGACCAGGACCGCGACCCGATCGTGACCGACCAGGTCATGCGGCGCCTGCTCTCGACGGGCGAGATCCGCCGCGACGTGGCGATCCCGCGCGGGCGCGGCGACTCGAACGAGCCGCCGGACTACGAGCTGTGGCGCAGCCAGACGCGGGCCCGCGCGGCCCAGGTCTACGCGCGGGCGGCCTCGCGCGCCGAGCAGACGCTCGGCGTCGTGCAGCGCTCGCTCGAGGCGCTGGCCGGCGCCCGCGGGCGCAAGTCGCTGGTGCTCGTCTCGGGCGGGCTCGTGCAGGACGCGCGCCTGCGCGGCTTCCGGCAGGTGGTCAACGCCTCGCGCCGGGCGAACACGGCCGTCTACTTCCTCGACGCGCGCGGGCTCGTGGCGGTCACGAGCGGGATGCAGGCCGACGTGGCGCAGCCGCTCGACATCATCGACCGCAGCACGGGCGGCGGGCTCGACGAGACGCGTGACGCCTCGGAGGGCAGCGCGGGCCTCGCCCTCGACACGGGCGGCTTCGTGCTCGCCAACCAGAACGACCTCGGCGCGGGGCTCGCGCGGATCGGGCGCGAGGCGCGCAGCTACTACCTGCTCGGCTACACCCCGACGAGCCGCGCCGCGGACGGCCGCTTCCACCGCATCTCGGTCAAGGTCGCGAGAGAGAACGTCACGGTGCGGGCGCGCCGCGGCTACTTCGCGCCGGGTCGCGGCGAGGCGGCCGCGGCGGAGCCGCGCGACGCCGCGATCCAGCGGGCGCTCGACGCCCCGTTCGACCTCAAGGAGGTGCCGCTGCGGGCGCTCGACCTGGCGCTCGGCCCGGCCGGGCCCTCCCAGACCTCGGTGCTGCTGCGGGTCGAGGCCGACATCCGGGCGCTCGACTTCAGCCTGAAGGGCGGCGTCGCCGAGGACACCCTCGAGACGCTGCTGCTCGTCTCGCAGCGCGGCAGCGGCGAGTTCACGCGCTTCGACCAGCAGTACGCCATGCGCTTCCAGCCCGAGACGCGGGCGCGCTACGAGGCCGACTGGTTCCCGCTGACGCGCGAGCTCAAGCTCGCGCCCGGGCCGTACCAGGCGAAGCTGGTGGCGCGCGACCGCAACAGCGGCCGCGTCGGCAGCCTGACGCACCCGTTCGAGGTGCCCTCCCCCGGCGGCCTGCGCGTCTCGAGCCTGCTGCTGAGCGATCGCCTGCGCGAGGACGGCGCGTCGGGCGCGCGGACGCCGGAGCTCGTGGCGCGCCGCGTCTTCGCCGCGCGCGGGACGCTGCACGTCCGCTTCGAGGTGTACGGCGCGGCCATCGACCCGGCGAGCGGCCAGCCGAGCGTGAGCGCCGGCTTCGCCCTGCGCCGCAGCGACGGCCGGGTGCTGACGGCGGCGCCGGAGACCCCGCTGCGGCCGGGTCCCGGCGGCGCGCTCGCGCGCGGCGTGGGCGCCTCGCTCGAGGGCGCCCCGGCGGGGCGCTACGAGGTGATCGTGCTCGTCACCGATCTCGTGGCGGGCCAGACGGCCGAGGCGCGCGAGGCGATCGAGGTCGAGGCGGCCGCCGCGGGACGCTGAGGCTCAGCGGCCGCCCAGGTCGCGCAGCGCCTCGGCCACGTTCGGCTGCTTCGGGTCGAGCCGCAGCGATTCGCGGAAGGCGGCCGCGGCGCCGCGCTCGTCGCCGAGCGCGAGGCGCGTGAGGCCGAGGCCGTTCAGCGTCATCGTCGAGCGCTGTCCCGCGGCCAGGGCGCGCTCGAAGAAGGGCACGGCCTCCGCGGGACGCCCGTTCGAGGCGAGCGCGCCGGCGAGGTACAGCAGGGCCTCGCCGTTCTTCGCATCGCGCTCGACCGCCTGGCGCAGGAGCACGATCGCCTCCGCCGGCTGTCCCGTGCGCACCTTCACGACGCCCTGCTTCGTGAGCGCCGCGACGTCCGCCGCGTCGAGCTCCAGGATCCGCCCGTAGCGGCGTCCCGCCGCGGCCATGTCGCCGCCGATGAAGGCGAGATCGCCGAGACCGCGCAGGGCCTCGGCGTTGTCGGGGTCGATCGCCAGCACCTTCTCGTAGGACGAGCCGGCGCGGGCGAGCTCGCGCTGCTGCACGAACACCGCGGCGAGAGAGAGCAGCGGCTGCGCGAAGGTCGGGTTGTCGCGCGAGGTGCGCTCGAGCACCGCCACCGCCTCGGCCGCGCGGCCGGCGAGACGCAGGTTGTCGCCGAGCACCACGGCGTCCTCGGCCGAGAGGGCACCCCGCTTCTCCAGCTCGCGCAGGTCGCGGATGGCGCCCGCCGGCTGGCCGGCGGCGGCGTAGGCGACGGCCCGCGTGCGCAGCACGACCAGCATCCCGGGATCCTCGGCGAGCAGCGCGGTCAGCTCGCGGATGGCCTTGAGCGGCTCGGTGCGCGCGACCGTCATGCCGTTGCGGCCGAGCCGGGTGACGAGGCCGATGCCGCGCCGCCAGCCGTTCGCGGGTCTCCGCGTCGACGGCCTGCGCCGCGGCCGGGACCGTCGTCGCCAGCGCGTGCTGCAGCTCGCGGCGCATCCGCTCGACACGCGGGGCGTCCTGCGTCGCGCGATCCTGTGCCTCGGCCGCGTCCGCCTGCAGGTCGTACAGCTCGACGCGCGGGGCCTCGATCAGCTTGTAGCGTGCCGTGCGCCAGGCGTGCAGCGGCGCCCAGCCGTACTGCAGCTGCGGGTGCAGCGACTCGGCGTAGGCCGGCAGGTCCTCGAGCGCCTTGCCGAGGGCGGCCTCGCGCAGCGAGCGGCCCTCGAGCCCCTTCGCCGGGAGGCCCGCGAAGTCGAGCAGCGTCGGCGTGACGTCGACGCCGCGAGCGACCGTCTGTGCCACGACGCCGGCCGGCACGCCGGACCCGGCGACCAGCAGCGGCACGCGGATCGTCGAGTCGTAGAGAAAGATGCCGTGGGTGTCCTCGCCGTGCTCGCCGAGGCTCTCGCCGTGGTCGGCGGTCACCAGCACGAGCGTGGGCTCGCCTGCCGCCCGTTCCTCGACCCGGCGCAGCAGGCGGCCGAGCTGCGCGTCGACGAAGGCGATCTCGCCGTCGTAGGGCGCCCGCCCGCCGGCCATGTACTCGGCCGGCGCCTCGTAGGGCGCGTGTGGGTCGAAGTAGTGGACCCAAAGAAAGAACGGGGCGGGCTGCGCGCCGGCCGGCGGCGGGGCGTCGAGCCAGCGCAGCGCGGCCTCGGTCGTGGCGTCGGCGGTGCGCTCGACGTAGGCCGTGCGACGGGCGTCCTTGCCGCGCGGGAGGTGGTCGTCGAACACGAGGAAGCCGCGGTCGAAGCCGAAGCGGCGCTTCAGCGGGAAGCCGGAGACGAAGCCGGCCGTCCGGTAGCCGGCCTGGCGCAGCTCCTCGGCCACGCTGCGCACCCCGGCCGGCAGGACGTAGGCGCCGTTGTCGCGCACCCCGTGGCCGAGCGGTGTACGGCCCGTGAGGATGGAGGCGTGGGACGGCGCCGTGAGCGGGACGTGGGCCACCGCGGTGGCGAAACGCGCGCCGCGGGCGGCCAGGCCGTCGAGCGTCGGCGTGACGGCGGGGGCGTAGCCGTAGCACCCCACCCGGTCGGACCGCAGGGTGTCGATCGTGACGAGGACGAGGTTCGGGCGCGCGACGGGCGCCGAGGGGGCCTTCGAGCAGCCGACGGGCGGGCCCACGGCCACCAGGAGACCGGCGAGGCGGAGCCAGCGACTCTGGAGGGGACGCATCGTGCAGTCGCCACGATAAGGGAGTTCGGGAGGGACGCTCAAGGCTTTCACGAAAGAAAACAGGTTGACACACAAAAAGAAAAGGACTAGAAACCTCAATACGCTGTCGTTTGCTTTCGTTCGGCGGAGAGGGTCCGCCGACCGTGGCGGAGTGCCACGAGTTGGGTCGGCCCATTCGGATCGGTTCCGGGACGGGGCGCCGGGAAGCCCCGCTGATCGGCGGGATGCCGAGGAGGAAGACATGCGAGGACATCCGTTGTTTGCCGCGAGCGGTGCGCGGTGGACTCCGCCGTGGCGGCTGGTGCTTTCGGTCGTACTGGGCGTCGCTGCCCTCGCGGTCCCGCTGCGCGCGCAGTCGGTCCTGGGCACGATCCGCGGCACCGTCACCGACCCGCAGGGCGGGGTCGTGGCGAAGGCGGCCGTGCTGATCACCGACGAGGCGACCGGCGTGCCCCGCTCGCTCGACACGAACGCGGAGGGTTTCTACGAGGCGTCGAACCTGCGGCCCGGCACGTACCGGGTCGAGATCGTCACGACGAGCTTCAAGAAGTACGAGCGCCCCGGCATCGTGGTACGCACGGCGGGCACGGCGCGCGTCGACGCCAAGCTCGAGCTTGGCGGGATCACCGAGAGCGTGTCGGTCTCGGCCGAGGCCACCAACAACATCGTGCTCGAGAGCCAGGCGGTCGCGGTGGGCCTCGACGCGCAGCAGCTGCGGGACCTGCCGCGCAACAGCCGCGACGTGCAGTCGTTCCTGCTGCTCAACCCGAACGTGCTCGGCGGCGGCGACGACATGCAGTTCCTCGGCGGCCGCACCTACGGCGTCTCCTACGTGCAGGACGGCCAGGCCTCCACGAACGCGATCTTCGGCACGGTCGGCAACTCCGCCCCCGGCCTCGACGCGATCGCCGAGGTCCAGGTGCTCTCGAACTCGTACAGCGCCGAGTACGGCGGCCTCGCGGGCGTCGTCGTCACGACCAAGCGCGGCGGCAACCGCTACCAGGGCTCGGCCTTCTACGACTTCAACTCCGACAACTTCAACGCCCTCACCTACGCGCAGAAGGCCTCGGGGGCCGTTCGCGGCGCGCCCAACTCGGACACCCATGAGCACCGCTGGGGCGCCAGCCTCGGCGGACCGCTGATCCAGAACAAGACGTTCTTCTTCGCGAACTACGAGGGCTCGAACGACAAGGCCATCTACGGCGGCGCGCGCGCCAACGTGCCCACGGCCGCCATGCGCGCGGGCGACTTCTCGGGCACCAGCATCACGCTCAAGGACCCGCTCACGGGCCAGCCCTTCCCGGGCAACGTGATCCCGTCGGGCCGGCTCGACCCGACGGCGCAGAAGATCCTGAGCTTCTTCTACCCGCTGCCGAACCAGGGCACGCTGTCCTCCGGGATGGGCGTCTACCAGCAGTTCGTTCCCGAGACGCGCAACCGCCAGCGCGCCGACCTGCGCGTCGACCACGAGGCCTCGAGCAAGGACTCGCTGTTCCTGCGCGCGAGCTACCAGCGCCGCGACCCGCAGGGCATCCAGTTCGAGGCCGGCAACGGCCTGACGAACATGGGGATCCGCGAGACCAGGCTCGACACCGCCGCCATGGTCGCGGGCTGGACCAAGATCTTCTCGAACACGGTCGTGAACGAGTTCCGCGTCGGCTACAACTACGACAAGAGCGCACGCAACAGCCGGTACCGCGTCGGCGAGGTCAACGCGGCGCTCGGCCTGGAGACGGCGCCCAGCCTGACCGCCGACCGCTACGGCTACCCGTCGTTCAACTTCGCGGGCGGCTCCTCGGCGAGCCGGCCCACGAACATCACGGACGGCAGCCGCAACGTCGACCGGACGATCAAGCAGAACTCGTTCTCGGTCAGCAACAACCTCAGCTGGGTGCTCGGCAGTCACTCGTTGCGCGCCGGCGCCCTCTGGACGCACAACACCGCGCAGGATGGCTTCGGCCTCGGCGTGAACTTCCGCGGCAACTACCGCTTCAACGGCTCGAAGACGGGCAATGCGCTCGGCGACTTCCTCCTGGGCCTCACGCGTGACGCGCAGGACCAGGTGACGGGCCGCGGCATCCTCGACGGCAAGTCGGACGACTTCGCGGTCTTCGCCCAGGACGACTGGCGTGTCAGCAACAACCTGACCGTGTTCCTGGGGCTGCGCTACGAGCTGGTCGGCCCCTGGCACGAAAAGGACCAGACGCTCGCGAACTTCATCCCCGAGGAGGGCGGCTACACCGTGGTGCCGAACGCCGAGGTGGCGGCCAAGCTGCCGAGGGCGCTGATCGACCTCGGTCGCATCCGCACGGCCGACCAGGTCGGCCTCTCCGACGCGCTGATCAACGCGGACAAGAACAACTTCAGCCCGCGCGTCGGCTTCGCCTGGCGCGTCGGCGGTACCGACAAGACCGTGCTGCGCGGCGGCTTCGGCGTCTTCCACCCGACGGTCGCAGTCCAGGGCGTGCGCGACCTGTTCGCCACGAACTCGTTCCGCTACGTCAACGGCTACGCCGGCGGGGGCCTCGCGCACGCCTTCTCGGCGGGCTCGCCCAGCTACGACCCGGCGGACTTCGGGAACCAGGGCATCAACCCGAACGTCCAGAGCCCCGACATCTACCAGTACAACCTGACGCTCGAGCGCGAGCTGGGCAACGCCTTCGGCCTGCGCGTCAGCTACATCGGCTCGACGATGCGCAAGCTGCTGGTCGACCGCGACTACAACACCATGCAGGCCAGCACGGTGTTCTTCGACCCGTTCAACCCCGACGACCTCGCCCGGCTGCCGTTCCCCGGCTACGGCTCCTACATGGACAACGTCGACAACCGCGGCAAGGGCCAGCTGCACGCCGCGCAGGTCGAGCTGCGGCGGCGCTGGGCCGGCGGGCTCGCGCTGAACGTCGCCTACACGCTCGCCCACTCGAGCGGCAACGCGCCGGACTCGGGCAACTCCAGCCTGGGCGTCGTGATGTTCGACCCCTACGACATCTCGAAGGACGAGGGGCCGGACCCGAACGTCGTGAAGCACCGCGTGGTGATGAACGGCACCTGGGACATCCCCGTCGGCCACGGCCGTAAGCACGGCGCCAACATGCCGGGCTGGGCCGATACGCTCTTCGGCGGCTGGACGGTGTCGACCCTCTTCCAGGCGAAGAGCGGCAACAACCTGACCCCGTTCTTCTCGAGCTTCTACACGACGAGCCCGTGGAACACGTTCAAGCCGCTCGACGGCCTCGGCAACAGCTTCTGCTGCGCGTGGCGGCCCGATCAGACGAGCGACCCGAACACGGGCGGGACGCGCGACGCGTTCTACGACGTGACCGCGTACGGCATGCCGGCCGACGGCAAGCTCGGCAACGCGAAGAAGGGCAGCTTGCGCGGACCGGGAACCTGGGTCGTGAACTTCGGCCTGTACAAGGACATCATCAGCAAGAAGAACTTCCGGCTGCAGGTGTCGGCGCTGCTCGACAACGCTTTCAACCACCCGCAGTTCTTCGTCGGGTTGGGCAACGGTTTCGCCCAGCTCGACGACTACCTGATCGACGGGGCGATCGACAACGGGACCACCGCCAACGTGCTCGGCGGCGGCCAGATCGCCAACCAGGAAGGTTTCGCTCCCGGAAGAGTCTTCCGGCTCGGCATTCGAGCCACG
>JBGASI010000656.1:0-3522 GCA_044229815.1 Vicinamibacteria bacterium
GGCGGGATCCCGACGTTCTCCCCGGCGGACAAGCCGCTCGCCACGCGCAGCGCGGGCGGCAAGGTCATCAACGCGCTCGCGGCCCGGGTGCCGGAGCTCTTCGGCGGCTCGGCCGACCTCAACCCGTCCACCGAGACGGCCCTCGCGGGGGCCGGCGACTTCGAGAGCCCGCAGACCGCGGGCGGCGCCCACCAGGGCGCGGTGGGCGGCGAGTGGGGCTACGGCGGGCGCAACGTCCACTTCGGCGTGCGCGAGCACGCGATGGGCGCGGTGTGCTCCGGCCTCGCGCTGCACGGCGGGATCATCCCGTTCTCGTCCACGTTCTTCACCTTCTCCGACTACATGCGGCCGGCGATCCGCCTCGCGGCCCTGATGAAGCTGCGCTCGATCTACGTCTTCACGCACGACAGCATCGGCGTCGGGGAGGACGGCCCGACCCACCAGCCGGTCGAGCACGTCGCGGCGCTGCGGGCGATCCCGAGGCTGAGCGTGATCCGCCCTGCCGACGCGAACGAGACGGCCGGCGCCTGGCGCGTCGCCATGACCCACGGCGGGCCGGTCGCCCTGCTGCTGACCCGGCAGGCCGTGCCGGTGCTGGCCGGCGCCGGCGACGTCTCGAAGGGCGGCTACGTGCTGGCCGACACGGAGGGCCGTCCCGACGTGATCCTGATCGCCACCGGCTCCGAGGTCTCGCTGGCCGTCGAGGCGCGCGAGGCGCTTCGCGCCCGCGGGATCGGGGCGCGGGTCGTCAGCCTGCCTTCCTGGGACCTCTTCGAGGCGCAGCCCCAGGCCTACCGCGACACGGTGCTGCCGCCCGACGTGCTGGCCCGCGTCGCCGTCGAGGCCGGGATCCCGATGGGCTGGGAGAAGTACGTCGGCCCCTGCGGGGCGGTCATCGGCATCGAGAACCGCTTCGGCGCCTCGGCGCCGCTCAAGGTCGTGCTGGAGAAGTACGGCTTCACCGCCGCGAACGTGACCGCGAAGGCGGTCGAGGTCGTCGCGCAGCTGAAGGCGCGGCTCGCGGGGCTGGGGCTGAAGCAGGCCTAGGGCTGGGCTGGCCTTCGACTACCGGATCACCGGCGACGCTCGCGAAGGGCGGCGTTGGCGCGGGTGCAGGAGGGGGTGAAGCCTACGGCTTCGCCTGGCGATCTTGTCCTGGGGGGGCGCTGCGCGGCCCCCCAGACCCCCCCGGGTCGCGCGCGAAGTCCACGTAGCCGCGCCCAGGTGCCCTTGGGCGAGGCGCCGGTGACGATCGCCTCGAAGCGTTCGCCGATCCGCGGCGCGAGCAGGAGCGCGGCGGCGGACTTCTTCACCTGCCGCTCGACCTTGGCCGCGTTGTCCTCCTGCAGCGTGCAGTGGCGCGCGAGCTCGGCCAGCTCGGCGATCGAGTACGGCGCGGGCCGCCCGGCGAGCGCGGCCTTCAGCAGCCGCTGCGTCGCGAGGTCCGGATAGCGGCGGTTGGGCGCGGTCGAGTGGGCGTAGTCGCGCACCGCGAGGCCGAAGTGGCCGTCGCCGACGGCGCCGGGCGTCTCCACCGCGTACTCGCCCGAGCCGAGCAGCTTGACGACGGAGAGCGAGAGGTCCGGGAAGCGCAGCGGGTCGGCCGCGCGCTGGCGGCCCAGGAAGCCCTGCAGCGCGGGGGCGCTCGGCCCGTCCGGCAGCCGCTCGCCCAGGCCGGCCGCCAGCTCCACGATGCGGTCCCAGCGCGCGGGGGCGCGCAGCACACGCCGCAGCGAGGGGAAGCCGCTGCGCTCGAGGAACTCCGCGGTCGCGACGTTGGCCGCGATCATGAAGTCCTCGATCATGTCCCGGGCGCGGTTCTTCTCGTCCGAGCGCAGCCCCGCCAGCAGCTCGCCTTGAAAGATGACGCTCGCCTCGGGGCTCGCGAGGGTGAGCGCCCCGCGCTGGTGCCGGCGCAGCTTGAGCGCCTGGCCCACCCGGTCCTGCAGCCGCAGCTGGGCCTCGACCGCGGCGGACCCGGCGACGCCTGCCGGGGCCCCGGCCGCGCCGTCGAGCCAGGCGGAGACGGAGCCGTACGCGAGCTTCGCCTTGTTGCGGACGAGGCCGCGCGACACGCCCGACTCCCGCAGCGAGCCGTCCGCCTCGACGGTGAGGGAGACGACGAGCGCGAGCCGGTCCTCGTCCTCGTTGAGGGAGGTGAGGCCCGTCGAGAGGCGTTCCGGCAGCATCGGGAAGATCTCGGCCGCTGTGTAGACCGAGGTGGTGTTGGCGCGCGCGTGGTCGTCCAGCGGGCTGCCCGGAGCGACCGCCGCGTCGACGTCCGCCACCGCCACCAGCAGCCGCGCCGCCCCGCCGGCGAGCTCCTCCGCCACCGACAGCTGGTCGATGTCGCGCGTGTCGTCGTTGTCGACGGAGACCCAGGCGAGCCCGCGCAGATCCGGCAGCGAGGCCGCGCCGGCCGCGGCCGGGTCGGGCAGCGCCTCCGCCTGGGCGAGCGCGTCGGCGGGGAAGTCGGGCACGAGGCCCCGCTCGAGCATCGCGCGACGGGCGATCGCGCGCAGCAGCTCGCGTCCCGAGGCGGCCTCGGAGCTCACGAGACCGAGACCTCGAGGCCGCAGCCGCTCGGGGAGAAGTCGACGAGCCGGGCGCGCTCGTTCTCGAAGCGCGCGCGCAGCACGTCACGCACCGCGTCCGCCCGGCGCACGTCCGGCGAGAGGAACAGCGCGTAGCCGCCGCCGCCCGCGCCGAGCAGCTTGACCCCGTGCACCTGCGCGCGCGTCGCCTCGAGCAGCTGCTCCACCTCGTCGTTCGTGGTGCTCGGGTGGACGCGCTTGTTGGCGGCCCAGGACAGGGCGAGCACCTCGCCGAGCGCCGCCCGGTCGCGCCGCTCGATCGCGTCCTTGGCGTCGAGCGCGAGCTGCGCCATGTGGCGCAGCGTGAAGAGGTACTGCTTCGAGGCCCCGTTCACCTGGTCGACCACCTCCGCCAGGATGTTCCTGGCCAGCCGCGTGATGCCCGTATAGAAGAGCGTGAAGCAGGCGAGGCTCGCCGGGTCCGCGAACAGGAAGGGGTCGAGCTGGTGGATCACCGGGTGCGGCCGCAGGCCCGGGCGGCTCTCGATGCACTTGACGCCGGAGACGATCCCGCCGATCTGGTCCTGCCAGCCGCCGCCGGTCGTCAGCATCTGCTCGAGCTGCAGGACCTGGCGGATGAGCTCGTCGAGCACGAGCGGCCTCCCGAGCAGTCGCGCGAGCGCCGCCAGGATCACGCCGCCGAGCACGGACGACGTGCCGAGCCCCGAGCCCTTCGGCACGGCGCACAGCAGCGTGATCTCGAGCCCCGAGCCGAGGTCGTCGAGCGCCTGCTCGAGCGTCTCCCCCTGGCGCCGGGTGCCGTCGAGCCCCACCAGGCACAGCGCCGCCTTGGGCAGCGCGAACGGGGAGACGGGGTCGTCGTAGGCGCGAAGCTGCTCGAAGCTGGTGAAGGTCTCGGTGTAGCCGAGGTCGATCGAGTGCACGCGCACCCGGCGCTCGAGCGTGCGCCGGCAGAAGACCTGGATCG
>JBGASI010000092.1:0-11239 GCA_044229815.1 Vicinamibacteria bacterium
ATGGTCGTCACGCCCGACACGATGGCCGCGGGCGCGACCGTCACAGCCGACGTCGTGGTCACGAACTTCGTGCTCGAAGAGCCGCTCGGACAAGGCAATCAGGCGGGCCACGGGCACTATCACATCTACCTCGACGGGGCGTCGGGCATTAACTACCTCGTCGCCGACCAAGTGCCCTCGGTCCAGTTCATCATCCCGGCCAACACGTCAGCGGGCGCGCACACCCTGCGCGTCGCGCTCGGCCAAAACAGCCACGCGCCGCTCGTGCCCGCGGTCGAAGACATCGTCGACATCACGGTGCAGTGATGAGCCCGGGGCGCGCGCTCCTCGGGTGCGCCGCGCTCGGGCTCGTCCTCGCGGCGAGCGCCTGCGGCAACGAGGTGCCGACCACCTTCAGCGGCATCAACGCGCAGATCTTCTCGCGGAGCTGCACCTTCGCGTGCCACTCGGGCGGCGAGTTCGCGGCCGGCGGGCTCGATCTCGAGGGCGATGCGTACCACGCGCTCGTGCGCAAGCCGGCGGTCGCTGCGGCGTGCCTCGATGCCGGCTTCGAGCGCGTGACCCCCGGAGACCCCGACGCGAGTCTGCTCATCCAGAAGATCGAGGCCAAGGTCGACGGCACCCATCCGCCCTGCGGCGCCGAGATGCCGAGCGGCCTGCGCCGCGCCGCGCTCGATCCGGACGAAGCCGAAGCCATCCGCATCTGGGTTCAAAAGGGCGCGCCGAACGACTGAGTCGACGGAGTCTCAAACGGAGCCCGGAGCCGAACCCGTCGTGCGCCGAGCCATGAGCCGCGCGCGCGTGTAGGCGATGAGCCCGCCGGCGGCGATGATCGCCTGGCGCGCCTGCGGCAGCGGCACCACCGCGAAGCGCCGGCCGCTCGTGCGATTGACGAGCGCCGGGCCCTCGAGCGCGAGCTCGTCACCGAGCGCAGCTTCGACGCCCGGCACGGTGACGATGTCGAGGCCGAGGTTCACCGAGTTCTGGAGGAAGATGCGCGCGAAGCTCTCGGCCACGATGGTGAGCGCATGGCCCTTGAGCGTCGAGGTCGCCTGCTCGCGCGACGAGCCGCAGCCGAAGTTCTTGCCGCCGACCAAGACCGAGCCGGGCGCGAACTCGTGGTTCTTGAGCCGGCGATTGAGCTCGAGGTCGTCGGCGAACGCGAACTGCGGCGTCTCGCTCGGCAGCACCGTCGCCATGTAGCGCCCCGGATAGATGACGTCCGTCGAGATGTCGTCGCCGAGCACCGAGATGACACGGCCCATGTCAGTTTCCTCCGCGCGTCGGGTCGGTGATGACGCCCGCGAGCGCCGATGCCGCCGCGACCGCCGGTGAGCACAAGTAGACCTCGGCGCTGGGATTGCCCATGCGCCCCTTGAAATTGCGGTTCGTGGTGGAGAGCGCCACCTCGCCGTCGCCGAGCGCACCCTCGTGGACGCCGAGGCACGGCCCGCAACCGGCGTTCATGACCACCGCACCGGCGCGCATCAACTCCGCGATGAAGCCCTGCTCGAGCGCTTGCGCGTAGATGCGCGCCGAGGCCGGGAACACCAGCATGCGGGTGCGCGGCGCCACCTTCTTGCCGCGCACGAGCGCCGCGGCGATCGCCAAGTCGTCGAGCCGGCCGTTGGTGCACGAACCGATCACCACCTGATCGATGGGCTGGCCCGCGACTTCGGCGATGGGCTTCACGTTGTCGACGGTGTGCGGGCAGGCGATCTGCGGCACGAGCGCGCCGACGTCGACCTCGAGCGTGGCGACGTACGCGGCGTCCGGGTCGGGCACGACGGGCGCGGGCACGTCCGTCACACCGGCCTCCTCGCGCAGGTAGCGCAGCGTCTCGGCGTCCGCGGGCACGATGCCCGCCGTGGCGCCCGCCTCCACGGTCATGTTGCAGATCGTGAGCCGCCCGGAGGTCGACATGCGCCGCACCGCGCCGCCGTGGAACTCGACGGCGCGGAAGTTCGCGCCTTGCGCCGTGAGTCGCCCGATGACGTGCAGGATGAGGTCCTTCGGGCCGACGTACGGCCGGAATGTCCCTTCCACCACCACGCGGATGGTGGCCGGCACCTCGATGTTGAGGGCGTAGCCGAGCGCCCACACGCTCGCCATCTCGGTCGCCCCGACGCCGAACGCGAAGGCGCCGAGCGCGCCGTGGCTCGTGGTGTGCGAGTCCGTGCCCACCACCACCTGGCCCGGCAACACGTACCCCGACTCCGGCAGCACCTGGTGACAGATGCCCCCCGTGTCGCCGCGCACGTCGTGGAAGCGATCGATGCCCTGCAGCACCACGAACTCGCGCACGCGCTTGTGGTTGGTGGCGGTCTTCTGCGATTCGGCCGGCACCCGATGGTCGAAGATGATGGCGATCTTGCTCGCGTCCCAGGGCTTCGCCGGCAGGCCCGTGCCGCGGAAGATCTCCTGGAACTGGTTCATGACGAGCGCCGCGTTCTCGTGCGACATGCACACGTCGACCGCGGGCTCCACCACGTCTCCGGCTCGGGTGCTCGCGCGCCCCGAGGCGCGCGCCAGGATCTTCTCCGCTACGGTCATGCCCATGAGACGTGCTCCAGCTCTCGAACGTAGGAGGTCAAACGATGCCGCGGGCGCGCAAGTCGGCCACGTCCGCGGATGAATAGCCGACGCGGCCGAGCACCTGTTCGGTGTGCTCGGAGAGGCGCGGCGGCGGGGTGTCGACCGAGCCCGGCGTCTTGTCGAAGCGCGGCGTCATGCCGAAGAGCGTCAAGCCGCCGATCCCGGGCGCGTCCACGCGGCGCAAGGTCTCGCGGTGGGCGATCTGCGGCTGCGCGAGCGCCGCCTCGAGTCCGAGGATGGCCCCCGACGGGACGTCGCGCGCGTTGAGCGCCGCCACCCACTCCGAAGTCGAGCGCGTGCGCAGTCGTTGCTCGAGGAGCGGCGTCAGCTCCTTGCGGCTCTTCTTGCGCGTGTCGCGCTCTTTGAAGCGCGGGTCGTCGCGGAGCTCGGGCACGCCCAGCACCTCGGTGAGCGCCTCCCATTGCTCTTGTTTGTTGGCGGCGATGTTGATGAAGCCGTCGAGCGTGGCGAACGTGCCGGAGGGAGCGGCCGTGAAGTTGTCGTTGCCCATGAGGACCGGCTGCTCCTTGCCGATGAGCAGATTCGCCGCCACCCAGCCCATGAGCGGCATGATCGAATCGAGCAGCGCGACGTCGATGAACTGTCCCTCGCCGCTGCGCTCGCGATGGTAGAGCGCCGCCATGATCGCGAACGCGGCGTTGAGCCCCCCGACCGTGTCGCACACGGGAAAGCCGCAGCGCAGCGGGTTCAAGCGCTCGTCGCCGTTCACCGCCATGATGCCCGAGAGCCCCTGGATGATCTGGTCGTAGGCGGGCTTGTCGGCGTCGGGCCCCGTCTGCCCGAAGCCCGAGATCGCGCAGTAGACGAGGCGCGGATGCGCCGCGCGCAGGCTCGCGTGCCCGAGCCCCAGCCGCTCCATCACGCCGGGCCGGAAGTTCTCGACCACCACGTCCGCGTGCGCGACGAGCTTGTGAAACACGGCCCGCGCTTCGGGGTGCTTCAGGTTCAGCGTCACCGACTTCTTGTTGGCGTTCTGCGCGAGGAAGCTCGTGCCCATGAGCGAGCGGTTGAGCTCGGCGACGTTGCCGAGTTTGCGCGCCAGATCGCCGTCCTTCGGATTCTCGACCTTGATGACCTCGGCCCCGAGGAGCGCGAGGTGCAACGTCGCGAACGGGCCCGAAAGCACGTTCGTGAGATCGAGCACCACACAGCCGGACAACATCCCGCTCATGGCGCCGCCCCCTTCGCAACCGACGACGCCGGCGCGGCGATGGGCCCGGTGCGGTAGATCTTTCCGGGCATGTCGCGCCCGAAGTACGCCGCGAGCTCGCGCGCCACCCGGATGAGCGGCTCGAGCGCGACGTGGGTCAGGGCGCCGCTCCGCCCGAGCGCGTGCACCAGATCTTCGGTGCACACGTTGCCCCCCGCGATGGCCGTGAACGGACAACCGCCGAGCCCCGCCACCGCGCACTCGAGCGTCGTGACGCCCGCGCGCAGCGCGGCGTAGGCATTCGCGATCCCGAGGCCGTAGGTGTCGTGGAAATGCGCCGTGGCGCGCACCCCCGGCCCGAGCGCGAGCAGCGCGCCGAACAACGACTCGACGGCCGTGGGCACGGCATGGCCGGCGGTGTCCGCGAGCGACACATCGCACAGGCCCGCCGCGACGAAGGCGCGCGCGATGCGCAGCACGTTCTCTTCGGGCACCGGACCTTCGAAGCCGCAGCCGAACGCCGACTGCACCGACACCTGCACGTGCTTCTTTGCGGCGAGCACCTGGCGCGCCATGGCGATGGTGCGCGCCGTCGCGTCGGCCACGCTCATCCCGGTGTTCTTGCGGCTGTGGGTCTCGCTGGCGGAGACCCCCATGCAGTAGAGTTCGACGCCGCAGCGCTCTCCCCGCTCGAGCCCCTTTTCGTTCAGCACCAGCGCCGAGAGCTCGGTGCGGCCGTGCGCGCGCGGCCGGAGTTCGGCGAAGAGCGCGTCGGTGTCGGCCATCTGGGGCACCTTCGTCGGGTGCACGAACGACCCGACCTGCACGACGTCGACGCCCGAGGCGATGAGCGCTTCGAGCCAGCGGAGCTTCTGCTCCGTGGGCACGACGCGCTCCTCCATCTGCAGGCCGTCGCGCAGGCCGACCTCGTGGATGACGATGCGTGACATGGGGCCCTCCAGCCCTCAGATGCGCGCCGCGATGGCGCGCGCCATGTCGAGCGTCTTGGCGCTGCCGCCCATGTCGTAGGTCTTGACCTTGCCCTCCGCGAGAACCGCCGCGGTCGCGCCCTCGATGCGCGCCGCCATGTCCTTCTCGCCCAACCACTCGAGCATCATCTTGGCCGCGAGGATGGTCGCGATGGGGTTCGCCTTGTGGAGGCCGGCATGTTTGGGGGCCGAGCCGTGCGTCGGCTCGAAGACCGCGAGCTTGTCGCCGATGTTGCCCGAGCAGCCGAAGCCGAGCCCGCCCACCATCTGAGCGCACAAGTCGGAGATGATGTCGCCGTAGAGGTTCGGCGCCACGAGCACGTCGTAGTTGAACGGGTTCTTGAGCAGCCACATCCCGATCGCGTCGATGTTGGCGTCGTCGGTCTGGATCTCGGGGTAGTCCTTCGCGACCTTCTTCGCCTCCTCGAGGAACAGGCCGTCGGTCGCGCGGACCACGTTCGCCTTGTGGACGATCGTGACCTTCTTGCGCCCGTGCGCGCGCGCGAAGTCGTAGGCCGCGCGCACGATCCGCTCCGAGCCCTTCTTCGTGTTGATCTTGCAGGAGATCGCGTACTCGTCGTTGGCGAGCTTCGCAAACGGCGCGAACGGCTTCGAGAGCTTGGCGAGCGTCTCGGACAGCTCCCACGGCACCGGGTTGAACTCGACGCCCGCGTAGAGGTCCTCCGTGTTCTCGCGGAACACGACGAGGTCGATGCCCTCCTTGTGGTTGAGCGGGTTGCCCGGGTAGGCCTTGCACGGCCGCAGGCAGACGTAGAGGTCGAACAGCTGGCGCATCCGCACGATCGGCGAGCGGTAGACGAGCCCCTTGCCCCGCAGCTCCGGCACGAGCTCGGACTCGGCCGCCTTGACGGGCTTCGAGGTGATCGCCCCGAACATGGCGGCGTTCACGTTCTTCAGGAGGTCGACGGTGCGCTGCGGGAAGGAGTCGCCTTCGCCGCACCAGAAGTCCCAGCCGATGTCTCCGTGGATGTACTCGGCGTCCAGCTCCAGCGCGTCGAGGACGAGGCGCGTCGCGTCCATCACCTCGATGCCAATGCCGTCGCCGGGCAGCCAAGCGATGCGGTACTTGCTCATGGGATCAGGCCTCCGAGGCGCACAAATTGCCGATGCCGCACCTCGATGCCGGTAATGAGCAGGAAGCCTGCCAGCTTTGCGTGGCGACCCTCCAAACACCCCGAATCGCTCGAAAAGCTGTGTGCATTCTGCGGTCACGCCGCGGGGCGCGCACAAAAGTGTTGACCGATGGCGGGTCGAGGCGCAGTCTGCGAGACGGGTATCGGTCCCCTCCAGTCACCCGGGAGGCGCCCATGAACGCGAGCCGTCGCGAGGTGGTTCTCGTCGGCTTTCTCGGCCTTCTGCCCGTCGCGCTCGCGGGCCCGGCCCAGGATCCGCCCGCCCGCCAGGGCATCCAGGTCGTGCACGACGGCGTGGGTTGCGTGGTGGCCGGCCGGCACCCCCGCCTCGAGGCGCGGGTCGAGCCTTCGCCGGGCGCCGGGCGGGTACGCATCCACTTCCGCGCCGGCACCTCGACGGACTGGTACTTCGTCGAGATGAAGGCCGGGGGCGATCGCTGGGTCGGGCTGCTGCCGAAGCCGTTGCCGAGCCTGCAGCGGTTCCACTATTACGTCGAGGCGACCGGCACCCGCTTCGAGGAGAGCCGCACGGTCGAGTACGCCCCGCGCGTCGTCGGCCGGGAGGGGGAGTGCGAGGCGCGCGCTCTCCTGGCCGCGGTGAGCCCGGTGGGGCCGACCTTCGTCGGCGCGCCGGCCGGCGCGCCCCCCGTGCCAGCCGGCTTTGCGGCGCTCAACCCGGATCCGGTCGCGGCGGCCGGCGCCGGGCCGGCGGCGAGCGGCGCGAACGGCGGGGGCGTGTCGGCACCGGGTGGTGGCAGCCTGCGCGCGCCGCAGAGCCTGACGCTGGCGCTGAGCAACAACTGCAGCCTCACGGGGGGCGGCAGCGTCGTCTATGCGGGCGACACCGTGACGATCGCGCGCGGCATGTGCAGCTGGCCGACCCTCGTCGAGGCGCAGGCAGCGACGGCCGGGCAGACGGCGTCGATCACGGTCGACGGGGTGCCGCTCCAGCCCGTGCGCTACCTGGTGAGCTTCGACGCCACGGCCAGCCTCGCCTGCGCCGTGGCCGACGCGGACTGGAAGGCGACGGCCGGGCGCCATGTCGCCTCCGGCGTCTGGACGATGCCAGGCACGGGGATGCACACCTGCGAGCTGAGCGTCCTGCCATAGCGGGCGGTAGTATCCTCAGCCCATGGGCCAGAAGCGCCGGTTCCAGGCGGCCCGCGCCCTCGCGGCGCTGGGGCTGTTCGTGCTCGCCACCTCCTCCGCCGCCCTTCCCGACCTGAGCGGCACCTGGAGCCTCGTGCCGAAGCGCAGCGACGACGTCCGCGGCAGGATCATCGACGCCGCCGGCATCGGCTACACGCAGGGCGACGTGCGCAAGGGCGCGCCGCGGGCCTGGATCCACGACTGGCTGATGGCCCAGGCGGAGCAGCCGGAGGCCCGCGTCCTCACGATCGAGCAGTCGCCCGCCGAGTTCAAGACCGGCGTGGCCGACGACCTGCGCCTCTACTACTTCGCCCGCGAGGCCAAGCGCCAGGGGCCGGAGGGCAGCCTGCGCAGCGCCTCCGTCCGCTGGCAGGGCGAGCAGGTGGTGGTGCAGGAACGCGCGGACAAGGGCAGCGGCCGGCTCGAGGAGGTCTACACGCTGCAGCCGGACGGCCGCACGCTGGTCGTGGACTTCCGCCTCGAGCACAAGGCCCTGCGCCAGCCGCTCGAGCTCAGGCTCGTCTTCGAGAAGACCGCGCCGTAGCGGGCGGCGCCGGCAGCGTCACACTCCAGGCGGCGCGCCGTCGCCCGCGTGCAGCGGCAGCGAGACCGTGACGATCACGCCGTTGCCGTCGGGCCGGTCGTGCGCGGCGGCGCCGCCGCCGTGGAACGCGGCGATCAGGCGCACGATGTAGAGGCCGAGGCCGAGGTGCGGCTCGCGGCCGGCCGCGACGCCGGCCGGCCGGATCGAGACCATCGACTCGAACAGGCGGCCCTCCATCTCGCCCGGCAGCCGCGGCCCGTCGTTCGAGACGGACAGCGTGGCCGCGTGGCCGTGGCGCGCGAGCGCGACCACGACCGGCGTGTCCGGCCGAGCGAAGCCGAGCGCGTTGTCGACGAGCTTGTCGAGCAGCTGCGCGAGCAGGTCCGGGGAGCCGACGACCGGCAGGACCTCGGCCGTGAGCCGCAGCTCGATCGCCCGGCCCGGGTGGGCCAGCCGGTAGCCCTCGACGCAGCCGCGTACGACGGGCGCGAGGTCGAAGACCTCGCGCTCGGTGCCGGCGAGCACCTGCTCGAGGCCCGTGGCCTCGCTCATCCGCGAGAGGATCGTGGCCAGGCGCCGCAGTCCCTCGTCCGCCCGCTCGATGTAGACGCGCGCGTCCTGCGGCAGCGCCTGCAGCCTCAGGTTGTCGAGCGACGAGCGCACGACGCCCACCGGCGTGCGGATCTCGTGCGACAGCCGCCGGCCCACCTGTTCCAGGTAGGCCGCGTGCTGGCCCTGGCGTTCGAGCATCCCCGCGAAGGAGCGCGCGAGGTCGCCGATCTCGTCGCCGGCGGCGGCCCCGCGCACCGTGCCGCTGACGCGACCCTGGCGGTCGGTCGCCCGCTCGACGTCGTCGCGCAGGAGGCCGATCCGCCAGGACAACCGTGCCGCGAAGGCGACGAGCGCCGCCGCGCCGGCCAGGCTCACCGCCAGGATCGCCGCGAACAGCTTCTCGAACTCACGGTTGCGCGCGGCCAGCACCTCGTTCGTCGTCTCCTCGACCAGCACGACGCCGCGCACCTTGTCCTCGACCCAGACCGGGTGGGCGGCCGAGAGCACCACCGCCCGGCCGTCGGGCGTCCGCCGCCAGCGCGCCTGCTCGTGCCCGCCGAGCGCCGCGTCGATCTCCGGCCCCTCCAGCCGGTAGGTGCCCGGCGCGACGTCCTGGAAGTCCTCGCGCGGCTCGCCGAGCAGTCCGCGCGCGATCGGCCGCACCCAGCGCTCGCTCAGGCGGTCCCAGGCCGAGACCGGCGGCGCGTCGTCGACGGCCGGCGGGTGCAGGCTGCCGGCGTGCGCCAGCACGCGGCGGTTCACGTCGAGCACCCAGATCCGGGAGCGCCCGCGGCCGAGGCCGCGGATCAGCTCGCTGATCTCGGGCGACGGCACGAGCACCGTGCCGAGCTCCTCGCGGGCCTCGGTGCCGGCGGTGCCGAGCTGGCCGACGAGCGTACGGGTCAGCGGGTCGTCGACGTCGACCACCGCGAAGGACAGCCGCGGGCCGATCAGCGTGCGCGGCAGGCGCAGCTCCGCGAGGTAGCCGCTCGGCGTGCGCCGCCAGACGCCGGAGATGCGGTTGTCCGGCAGGCGCGTCCCGTCCGGCTGCAGCAGCCAGGCGGAGACCGGGCCGTCGCCGCGCGCGTCCACCGCGAAGCGCAGGAACTCGTCGTCCGCGCTGACCGTGGCGATCTGGAGGTGGTCGTTCGCGGCGAGCCCCGGGCGCTCGGGGTCGTTCGGGACGACGACGTCGTCCTCCACCTCGAACAAGACGTAGACGCCGGTGCCGTATCGGCCGATCCGGCAGCGGAACGAGAAGAGCGCGCCCGTCTCCGTCGAGGCGCCCTCGTAGCGGGTTTCGACGCCCGGCTGCTCCCAGTCGCTGGTCTCGCCGTCCACCACGATCGGCTTCGTCAGGTTGCCGACCCGCAGGTCGCGGCCCACGGTCGTGGGCAGCGAGTACACCTCGCCCGAGAGCAGCACGTTCGGCCGGTCGTTGAGCGCCGTCGCCACCGCGCGCGCGGTGGCGGCGAGGGCCTGCTCCTGCACGCGCTGCAGCAGCCGCTCGAGCTCGCGGAAGTACTGCAGGCCGAGCCAGGGGACGAGCAGCAGCAGCGACGAGACGAGCAGCAGCTTGAGCGGGATCGGGAAGCGGGGCCGGGACAGGCGCACCCGCCTAGTCCTCGACCCAGCGGTAGCCCATCCCGTAGACGCTCTCGATGCGGTCGAAGCCCGGGTCCACGGCCAGGAACTTCCTGCGGATGCGCTTGACGTGCGAGGTCACCGTGGCGTCGTCGACCACCATGCTCGCCTCGCCCATCAGCTGCTCGCGGCTCTTGACGTGGCCTGGCCGGCGCGCCAGCGCGTGCACGATCCACAGCTCGGTCACCGTGAGGTCGAGCGGCCGGGCGTCCCAGCTGGCCGCGACGCGTTGGGTGTCGAGCCGCAGCTTGCCACGCTCGATCACCTCGTCGGGCGGCGAGTCCCTGCCGGCCGCGTCCACGCGCCGGAACAGAGCCGCGATCCGCGCGAGCAGGTGCGGCAGCGAGATGTCCTTCGTCAGGTAGTCGTCGGCCCCGAGGCGCAGGCCCGCCACCGTGTCGAACTCGCTGTCGCGCGCGGTCAGGAACAGGATCGGCAGCGTCGCGGACAGCGCGCGCAGCTCGCGGCACAGCGCGAAGCCGCCGTCGATCTCGTCCCCGAGGCCGATGTCGATCACGGCGAGATCGGGCAGGCGCGTGCGGCAGGCCGCGAGCGCGCCCGGCCGGTCGGCGTGGACCGCCACCTCGTAGCCCTGCCGGCGGAGCACGTCCGCGTAGTTCGCCCGGATGGCGGGGTCGTCCTCGACGATCGCGATGCGGCGGGTCATCTCGCGTCTCCGCCCGGAATATAGCGCACGCGCGCGGCCGGGCCGGGTGATTCGGGCGCCTGCCCTTTTTCCGCCCGAATTGACCCGCGCTCCGCCCGGATCCGTCTCTTGCCGCGTCTTCTTCGCCTCGTCGAATGCAGGTGAAGGAGAACGGCGATGACGACTCGGGCGGAAGGGATCGGGGACGGGCGAGCGGCGGGGCCGGTGACGTGGCGGACGGTGGCTTCGGACTTCGGGCGGCTGTTGGGGCTGGCCTTCGTCCTCAGCGTGGCGCTGGGGCTGCTGCTGACCATGGCGTCGGTGGCCCTGCCGGCGCCTGCGTCCGGCCCCGACCAGGCCACGAGCGGCGCCTTCTTCATGCGCCGGGCGAAGGGCGAGCCCTGGACGGCCGCCCCGGTGCTGTCGACGGAGGTGCGCCTCCACGTGGCCGGCGTGCTCGCGCGCGGCACGGTCGTCCAGCGCTTCCGCAACGCCAGCGACGGCTGGGTCGAGGGCGTCTACGTCTTCCCGCTGCCGGAGCAGGCCGCCGTCGACCACCTGGCGATGAAGGTGGGCGAGCGCACGATCGAGGGGCAGATCCGCGAGCGCGAGCAGGCGCGCGCCGAGTACCAGCAGGCGGCCGCGAGCGGGAAGAAGGCGAGCCTCGTCGAGCAGGAGCGTCCGAACGTCTTCACGACCAGCGTCGCGAACCTCGGCCCCGGCGAGGAGCTGGTCGTCGAGATCGAGCTGCAGGAGACGCTCTCGTTCGACCGTGGCGAGGTGCGCCTGCGCTTC
>JBGASI010000657.1:0-2442 GCA_044229815.1 Vicinamibacteria bacterium
CGCCGGATTCCTCGACGACGAGAACTTCGCCAACGGCGCCTACGCCGTCGACGCAATCGCCCAGGAGGGCCTGCTCGGCTACGACAACGCAGAGGACAGCAAGCTGTGGGCAGCCGTGCTCGACGCGCCCGTCATCAACCGCCCCTTCGGCGGCCTCGAGCTCGCCGAGACCGAGCGCGGCGGCGGCCTCCACAGCGACAAGCCGCGACCCGCGAAGGCCCCGGCGAAGCAGCTCAGCATCGACATGTACGCGAAGAAGCCCGGCCCCAGCGCCGAGGCCCAAGCCCTCGCGCGGCGCCTCGTCCACATCGAGCTCGAGGCCCCGCACGTCATCGGCGAGCTGTCGTCCCAGACCGTGCAAGAGCACCTGCAGAAGCGCAGCGGCGACCTCAGCCGCTGCTTCAAGGAGGCCGTCGGCACCGCCGACCGCGTCGGCACGATCATCCTCCGGCTCAAGCTCCACGGCGACGGCACCATGAAGCAGGCCCGCGTCGACTTCAGCGGCGCCCAGCTCGGCGACATCCAGCCCTGCCTCGTGCGTGCCGCCAGCGCCTGGAAGTTCGTCGCCCCCACCGACCGCCAGCCCGCCTCGATCGCCGTGGAGGCCCGCTTCTCGGCGAAGAGCTACTGAGCCATATCTACGTGGTCTCCCGGACGGGCGGCCCAATATGCACATATCAACAATCGATTGTGACCACTTTCGGCGCCGGAGGGGCGCCGCGAATCACAGGTCTGCGCCTGCGCGCCGGATGTCCTCGCGGACAGACGACCGCCGCAAATCCCCGCGAAGCTCCGGTCTGAAACAGCGCCCCGCCTCGCGCGCGACCGCACCGAAACGCGACCCCGCCGAACCCGGGCATACATCGCCGCCGGGCCGCCCACAGGCCCAGCGCGCCCGATCGCCTCGCCGTCCGCGCCGCCCGGCGATTCCTGTTGACGCCACGACGGCCCTCGTCTTCCATGATGCCGTGCGTATCGGGGCTCGCGTATTCCCAATCTATGCTGTTGTCGCGCTCGCCGCCGCGGCCTGTCACAAGGAGACCACGAAGCCGCCGGTGGAGGACGACGAGTGCACCGGGGCTCGCTGCGTCGAGCAGGCCGAGGCGGCCATGTACTACCACGACTACGGCAACGCCCGCGAGCCGCTGACGGCCGTGTGTGACGGCGGCGACGGCTTCGGCTGCTTCCGCCTCGCCGAGCTCTACCAGTACGGTCGCGGCGGACCGGCGGACCTCGACAAGGCCGCCCTGCTGTTCGAGCAGGCCTGCGAGAAGGAGCACGCCGACGGCTGCATCCGCCGCTCCGAGCTCGCCCGCGACGGCCGCGGCGGACCGCCCGTCGACCTCGACTTCACGATCAAGGCCTGCAAGCTCGGCCTGGCGCCCTCGTGCGCGCGAGCCGGCACCCAGCTGAACACCGCGGACGGCGTGGAGCGCGACCCGGCCCAGGCGATCGAGCTGTTCGAGAAGGCCTGCGGCCTCGGTGAGGTCGACGGCTGCACCGGCGCCGGCGACATGCTGGCCGATCCCCAGGGTCCGCCCGACGCCAACATCCGCGCCCTCGCGGCCTACGTGAAGGCCTGCGTCGGTCACAGCGGCTACGGCTGCACCCGCGTCGGCCTCGCCTTCCATGACGGCCTCGGCACCCAGCGCGACCTCGAGAAGGCCCGCACCCACTTCACCCGCGCCTGCGAGTTCTCCGACCAGGACGGCTGCGTCGCCGCCAAGGCGCTCGAGGCCAGCGGCGGCAAGCCGATCTCCGTCGAGCTGACCACCAAGGCCGCCGAGCTCGGCAGCGACGGCCTCGAGGCCCGCGCCCTGTCCTGCCGCATGAGCGAGCAGGGCCTCCCGGCGCTCAGCGGGGTCCTGTCCGGCGTCGCGCGCCACAAGGAGTCGCTCGACGCCTGCGCCAAGGACGGGGCCGCCGTCGCCGTGTCCTGGGAATTCACCAACGGCCGCGTCCGCGACGCCAAGCTCACCGGCAGCGCCTCGAAGAAGCTGCAAAAGTGCGTGGTCTCGGCGCTGCGCAAGGCGAAGATCGAGAGCTCCGGCGCCTGCCAGGCCGTGCTCCTCATCGGCGACCCTGGCGGCGCCGCGAAGGCGCTGAGCGAGCGGGGCCACGACGACGGCCGCAAGCACGTGCGGGTCAGCGGCGACGAGGAGTAGCCGCGCCGCCGCGCCGCCGCGCCGCCGAGCCCACGCGTGCGGGTCCGCGGCGACGAGGAGTAGCCGCGCCGCCGAGCCCCGCGAGCTACACCGCCGCCCGCCCGCCCACGTGGCTGTGGGCCAGCACCTTCGGCCCCTGCGCGGTGTACTCGAGCAGCCGCATCTGCACGCCGCCGCTCGGGTCGGCGTCGATGACCAGCCCGGTCGGCCGCGAGATCAGCGGCGGGCACGGCCCCTTCGCCGGATCGAGGCCCGGGTTGGTGCGGCACTGGCGGAG
>JBGASI010000658.1:0-2442 GCA_044229815.1 Vicinamibacteria bacterium
GGCAGGCCGGTGAACCTACCGAGCACCGGCGTCATCCCGAGCAGGACGCCGAGCGAGGCGTTGCCCGCGAACCCGGAGACGGACCCCTTGAGCCAGGCCGAGAACCGCCCGGCGCGCGTCGCGCCGAGCCCGCGCACCAGGCGGCGGTGACGGGCGAGCGCCCCCTCGAGGCCGCGGTAGGCGAACCAGTTGTCGGCCCAGCCGGCCACCAGGCTCGACGCGAACAGCAGCACGCCGGTCCGCGCGGCGTACAACGGCGTCGGGCCGAGCAGCGAGAGCGAGTCGAGGATCGCACCGGCCTTCTCCGCGCCGAGCAGCGGCCGCCCGAGGGCCAGGATCGCGAGCAGCTGGATCGCCGCGACGCCCGGCACCACCGTCGAGAGGTTGCCGAAGATCGCCGCCGCCTGCGAGCGCAGCAGGTCGACCGTCTCGTCGGCGAAGGCCTCGAGGCCGCCCGGCTCGTCGAGGTGCTCGAGGCGGCGCGCGAGGGCCGGCCCGGTCATCGCCGGCTGCTTGGTGGCGAGCGTGAAGTGGGCGAGCTGGATCGCCACGAAGCTGGCGGCGTAGTTCACCGACGCCAGCACGCCCTCCACGAACGGGACCGCGTGCAGCGCGGAGATCCCGAGCTTGAGCCAGGCGGTCGTCGCCGTGACGAGCCCGCCGCCCGCGGCGCTGCGCAGCATGGCGAGGTACTCGGCGCGGTTGCGCGCGAGGTAGTGCTCGCCCGTCTCGGCGCTGCGATCGACCACCTTGCGCGCGAGCAGGTGGGTGCTGGTCGCGATCAGGCTGCCGAGCCGCGCGCGCTCGGCGTTGTCGCGCACCAGCTGCCCGAGAAACGCCACCGTGGCGCGCGAGCTTGCCCGGCCGCCGGCCAGCTCGAGCAGCCTCTCGGCGCGGCGGATCTGACCCTCGATCCGCTCCAGGCGGTAGACGATGTCCACGCTGACGCCCTTCGCGTCGAGGTGCTCGCCGGCGTGCGACAGGCAGGCGCGGGCCTGCGCCAGCTGCTCGAACAACCGCCCGGCGGCCGCCTGCGACGCGACGCCGTCGCGGGCTTCCAGCGCGGCCGCGACCGCCACCGCCTCGCCCGGCAGCGCGTAGAAGGGCAGGTCCCGGAACGAGCCGCCGCCCAGACGCCGACGCACGGGGCCGGACAGGCCGGCGCCCGAGAGGTCGGCGACGAGCGCCACGAGCGCGTGCGGCAGGTCGCGGCGGAGCGAGTCCCAGCCGTCCTCCTCCGGGCCGCGGCCGTGGCCGAAGAGGGCCGCCAGCGCGGCGAGGGTGTCCTCGTCGAGCGACTCGAGCCAGCGCGCGTCGTGCGCGCCCGGGAAGACGGCGCGCAGCACCGCCTCGAGGTCGTGATCGGCCGGGTCGCGCGGCAGCAGGCGCGCCAGCACGCGGTCGACGGCCTCGTGCAGCAGCGCGCTCTCGCGCGCCAGCCCGGTCTCGGCGAAGACCTCGAGCGCGTCGATCTCGCGAACGCTGGCGCGCAGGGCGCGGGCGACGGCCTGCTTGCGCTCCGGGCTGCGGTCGAGGACCGCCAGCAGGTGGCGCAGCCGGGTGATCCGCCGGACGCCGCCCTTCTCCTCGGCCTCGACCAGGTCCGGCCGCACGACCCAGCGCGTCAGGTCGGCCAGCCACTGCAACCGCTCGCCGAAGTCGTCCGCGGGGTCGGCCCGGGCGAGCAGCGCGTCGAGCGTGGCGGCCTGCCGGGCGGAGCCCCGCCAGCGCCGCGCGGCACGCCGCAGGTCGTCGAGCACCGGGATCCCCAAGCGGCCGGAGTATACCCGCGGCCCGGGCGAGGACGGGTTATCCTGTCCTCGCACCCACGCGCGACGCACAGGGGAGGCTCGAATGGAGATGCAGCAGGCCGTGCGGACGCTGCTGGCCGGACTCGGTGAGGACCCCGACCGCGAGGGGCTCGACAAGACCCCGGAGCGCGTCGCGAAGGCCCTGCGCTTCCTGACCAGCGGCTACGCGCAGGACCCGAAGGCGCTGATCAACGAGGCGCTGTTCCCCGTGTCCTACGACGAGATGGTCGTGGTCAAGGACATCGACGTCTTCAGCATGTGCGAGCACCACCTGCTGCCGTTCTACGGCAAGGCGCACGTCGCCTACATCCCGAACGGCAGGGTGGTGGGGCTGTCGAAGATCCCGCGCCTGGTCGACATGTTCGCCCGCCGCCTGCAGGTGCAGGAGCGCCTCACGGTGCAGATCGCCGAGACGATCCAGGAGACGATCAAGCCCCGCGGCGTGGGCGTCGTCATCGAGGCGATGCACTTCTGCATGATGATGCGCGGCGTCCAGAAGCAGAACTCGGTGGCGGTCACCTCCTGCATGCTCGGCGGCTTCCGGGAGCGTCAGCCGACGCGCGAGGAGTTCCTCGAGCTGATCCGCGACCGCGGGGCTCTTCGCGGCTAGGGCCCGGCCGCGCCGGCCGGG
>JBGASI010000093.1:0-11220 GCA_044229815.1 Vicinamibacteria bacterium
GTCTCCTGCCAGGCGCTCACCAAGGCCTTCGGCGCCGCGCCCCTCTTCGAGGAGCTGTCGCTCGGCGTCTTCGAGGGCGACCACGTCGGGCTCGTGGGTCCGAACGGCTCGGGCAAGTCGACGCTGCTCAAGATCCTCGCCGGGCTCGAGGAGCCGAGCTCCGGCACGCGCGCGGCGCGCAAGCGGCTGCGGGTCGGTTACGTGCCGCAGGACCCGGTGTTCGACCCGGAGGCCACGGTCGGCGCCGTGCTGCGCGAGGCCCTCGGCCAGGCGGGCCTCGATCCGCACGAGGTCGACGACCGCGTGGCGGTCGCGCTCGGCAAGGCCGGCTTCGCCGACGACACGCAGCGCACGACGACGCTCTCCGGCGGCTGGAAGAAGCGGCTCGCGATCGCGCGCGCGCTCGTCGGCGACCCGGAGCTGCTGCTGCTCGACGAGCCCACGAACCACCTCGACGTCGAGGGCATCCTCTGGCTCGAGGAGCTGCTGCCGCGCGAGCCCGAGGCCTTCGTGGCCGTCAGCCACGACCGCTACTTCCTCGAGGCGGTGGCCGGCCGCCTGCTCGAGTTGAATCGCGCCTTCGCCGAGGGCCTGTTCGACGTGCGTGGCCGCTACAGCCGCTACCTGGAGAAGAAGGACGAGCTGCTCGCGGGCCAGGCCGCCTACCAGGAGTCGCTGCGCAACCGCGTGCGCGGCGAGCTCGACTGGCTCTCGCGCAAGGCCAGAGCGCGCACGCGCAAGGCCCAGGCCCGCATCGACGAGGCGCAGCGCCTGCAGGGCGAGCTGGCCGACCTCGACGCGCGCTCGAAGACGGGCGCCGTGGAGCTCGACTTCGCGGCGACGCAGCGGCGGACCAGGCGTCTGGTCGTCGCCGAGGACCTCGGCAAGAGCTACGGCCCGCGCGCGATCGTGAACGGCCTGTCGCTCGTGCTCTCGCCGGGCACGCGCCTGGGCCTGATGGGCGCGAACGGCAGCGGCAAGAGCACGCTGCTGCGCATGCTGGCGCGACTCGAGCCGCCCGACGCCGGCAGCGTCGCGCACGCCGAGGGCCTGAAGGTCGTGATGTTCGACCAGCACCGCTCGAGGCTCGACCCCGCGCTCTCGCTCAAGCGCACGCTGGCGCCGCACGGCGACTCGGTCGTGTTCCAGGGCCGCGGCGTGCACGTGGCCGGCTGGGCCCGGCGCTTCCTGTTCCGCTCCGAGCAGCTCGAGACGCCCGTGGGCCGTCTCTCGGGGGGCGAACAGGCGCGTGCGGTGCTCGCGAGGCTGATGCTCGAGCCGGCCGACCTGCTGCTGCTCGACGAGCCCACGAACGACCTCGACATCCCGACGCTCGAGGTCCTCGAGGAGAGCCTGCTCGAGTTCCCGGGCGCGCTCGTGCTCGTGACCCACGACCGCTTCCTGCTCGACCGCGTCTCGACCCGCATCCTGGCCCTCGACGGGCGGGGTGGTGCGCTGCCGTTCGCGGACTACGACCAGTGGGAGGCGAACCGGGGCGCCGAGACGCCAGCGACCGGGACGGCGGCCGCGCGCGCGAAACCTGTCGCGAAGCCGGCGGCCGATCCCGGAAAGCCGAGGAAGCTCGGCTACCTCGAGCAGCGCGAGTGGGACGAGATGGAGCCGCGCATTCTCGGGGCCGAGGCGCGCCTCGAGGCCGCCGCGCGGGGTGCGGCTGACCCGGCGGTCGCCGCCGACCACGTCGCGGTTCAGGAGCGACTGGCCGCCTTGGCCGAGGCGCAGGCCGAGGTCGACCGCCTCTACGCCCGCTGGGCCGACCTCGAGGCGAAGGCCGGCGGCAGCTAGAGCCGACTCGGCTGGGATCCCCAGCTGATGAGTGCATCAACTACGCCAATACGCTCGCGCGAGAGGGCGTCACTGTGCTGTAATGAAATAGCATTGCACGACAAAGCCAGCGCCGTCGCCGCCCCGACTTCCGTGGGCTCGTTCGTTCCCCGCCCCGCGGGCCAGCGCCTCGAGGCGATCGACGCCGCGCGCGGCCTCGCCATGATTTTCGTCTGCCTGTCGCACTTCGGGGAAATCCACCTCGACGGTACGCGTGGGGGGGCTGCGGGGGCGCTGCTCGACGCGCTGGGGCGGGTGGCAACGCCCTCCTTCATGGTGATCAGCGGGGCGTTGATCGGCTTCCGCCACGCCAGCGACCCGGCGTCGTTCGCCCACCTGAAACAGCACCTGGTCGATCGCGCGCTGTTCCTGCTGACGGTCGCGCACCTCGTGATCGTGGCGGCCTACGTGCCGCACTACGGCCTGCGCGCCAGCCTGCGCGGGACCGTGGTCACCGACGCCATCGGCGTGGCCATCCTGGTCGGCGTCTGGTTGGTGCCGCGCACGACCGCGCGCCAGAGAGCGCTGCTGGGGCTTGTCGCGTACCTCACGGCTTCGCTCTGCGCGCTCGCCTGGTGGCCGGACCCGGGATCGCCGACGGGCCTGGTGAAGCACGTGTTCGTGGGCTTTCGCGAGGGCGCGGAACCGAGCTTCTTCATCTACGTCTTCCCGCTGGTGCAGTGGTCGGCCGTCTATCTCGCCGGCACGGTGCTCGGGGAGGTGCTGCTGGCCAATCCCAGCCGCTCGGCGCAGGCGAGGCGACTGGCCCTGCTCGGCATCGCTCTCTTCTCGGCCGCCGCGCTCTGCCGCGTGCTGGTCGGGCGCTCGCTGGGGATCGCCGCGCTGCGGGATCCGCGGTCGCTCGCCCACTTCGTGGCCGTGCCGGGCGCCAAGCTGCCGCCCGGGCCCGCGTTCCTGGCCCTCTACGGGGGCTGCGCGCTGCTGCTGCTGGCGGGTGCGCTGACCGTCGAGGGGCTGTGGCCGCGCCTGCTCGCCCCGTTCGAGATCGTCGGGCGCAACTCGCTGTTCTTCTACGTGGGCCAGTACCTCGTGTACTACTCGGTCTTCCCGGTGCTGCACCTGCCGGTCACCAACGCCTGGCCCCTGCTTCTGCTCGCGACGATGGGCCTGTTGTACTGCGCGACGACGCTGTGGGAGGCCGCGGGTGGCAAGCGCTGGCTGAGCGTCGGCTACCCTTGGCTTCGCGACCGCGAACACGCGTAGGCCGGGGCGACCGCCTCTCCGCCCGTTGACCCCCGTCGGTGGCGGTCAGCCGACGGTCAACGCGCGATCGTGCCGTCCACGTCCCACAGGTCCTCCCAGCTCTGCCCCTCCCGCCACAGGAAGACCTGGCCCTTGATGAGCCGGCAGTTCCGGTCGATCCGGGCGATCGCGCTCATGTCCTCGACGCTCAGCGGCTCCGTCACGGCGGCCCGCAGGTTCGCAAGGTAGTTCTCCCGCTTCACCGAGAACGGGATGACGACGTGGCCGCGTTGCAGGCCCCACTTGAGGCAGACGACCGCCGGGTGGACGCCGAGCCGTCGGGCGATCCCGACGATCACCGGGTCCTCGACGTCGACCGTGTCGTCCGGCGTGCGGTCCCGCGCCGGCCGCCCCGGCGAGCCGATGGGCGAGTAGCCGATCGGGACGATCCCCTGCTCGAGCACGTAGCGCAGCAACTGCGGCTGCTGGAAGTGCGGGTGCAGCTCCATCTCGTTCGCGGCCGGGCGGATCGCCGCGTCGCGCAGCAGCAGCTCGAGCTTAGGGATCGTCATGTTCGAGGTCCCGATGTGGCGCACGAGGCCGCGCTCCACGAGCCGCTCCATCTGCCGCCAGGTCCGCAGGTAGCTCTCGTGCACGTAGGGCTTCGCGTCGGCGCTGCGCGACGTCACGTCGCAGCCGGGCGGATGGAAGTTCGGAAACGGCCAGTGCACGAGGTACAGGTCGAGGTGGTCGAGCCGCAGGTCGCGCAGGGTCTTCTCACACGACGGGACGACGTCCGCCTCGCCGTGCCTGTCGTTCCAGAGCTTCGAGGTCACCCACAGATCCTCGCGCCGCACGCCGGAGCGCAGGACCGCCTCGAGCGAGCGGCCGACCAGGGCCTCGTTGCCGTAGACGGAGGCGCAGTCGAAGTGCCGGTAGCCGACGCGCGCGGCCTCGAGCACGGCCTCCCGGACGGCCTCCCCGCTGACGCTGTCGGAGCCGAACGTGCCGAGGCCCACGGTCGGGATCGCGGCGCCGGAGGCGAGCGCCAGCTTCGGCACGACCTCGGGATCGACGGCGTCCGGGGTGAGCGGGTACGGCCGCGGGCCGCTCACCGCGCCTCCTCGTCGAACACGACGGCCACCTTGCCGCAATTGCCGCTCGCCATCAGCGCATAAGCCTCGGCCGCGCGCTCGAGCGGGAAGCGGTGCGTGATCAGCGTTTCCGGGTGGAGATGCCAGCGCACGAGGCGCTCGACGAGCTCCTCCATGCGCCAGATCGTGGTCACCCACGAGCCGTGGACCGACTTCTGGTCGTGGATCACGTCCTCCGACGGGCGGAAGCCGACCGTCCCGCCCTCCCCCATGAAGACGATGCGTCCCCACTTGCGCGCCGCCTGGATGCAGGTGAGGCGCGCCTCCGCGTTCGCCGAGCAGTCGAAGGCGCGCTCGACCCCGTGGCCGCCGGTCTGCGCCCGCACCGCCGCCACGTTGTCGGGGCCGGCCGGGAGCACGTCGTCGAACAGGCCGAGCGTCCGCGCGAGCTCCAGCCGCTGCGGGAGCACGTCGATGCCCACGAGGCGCGAGGCGCCCATCGCCTTCGCCAGCATCGCGGTGGCGAGGCCGACCGGGCCGAGGCCGGTGACCAGCACGGCGTCGTTGCCGCTGACGCCGACCCGTTCCAGGCCCTCGTAGACCGTGCCGAAGCCGCACGCCACCTGCGCCCCGTCCGAGTAGGAGAGCGCCTCGGGCAGCAGCACGAGGTCCTTCTCCTCCGCGAGGATGAAGGGCGCCATGCCGCCGTGGCGCTGCCAGCCGTAGGCCCGGCGCCAGGGGCTGGTGCACGAGATCATGTAGCCGCGCCGGCAGTCGTTGCACAGGCCGCAGCCGGAGATGTGGTAGACCACGACCCGGTCGCCCTTCGCGAAGCGCCGGCAGCCGGGTCCCGTCTCCACGACCTGCCCGCACGGCTCGTGGCCCGCGATCAGCCCCGGCTGGTAGCCCTCCGGCCCCTTGCCGAGGTGCTGGTGGTAGATGCAGCGGATGTCGCTGCCGCAGATGGTGGTGCTCTTCGTCCGCACCAGCACCTCGCCGTGGCCGGGCTGCGGCACGTCGAACGTGCGCAGCTCCACCGTGCTGTCGCCGGGTAGCACCGCGCCGGTCATGCGCTCGGGTCGCGTCGTCATGGGACCTCCGTGATGTCGATCTATGCGCGGCGGTTTCGTCTCAGCGCGCCTGGGCGATCCGCTGCCGCAGGCCCGCCTCGGCCTCGGCGCTCCAGTAGCCGCAGTCGAGCTCGAGGAAGACCGAGGTGTAGGGCAGTGCGAGCGTCGTCTTCAGCAGCAGGATCCGGAAGGCGCGGCCCGCCTCGTCGAGCCGTCGCAGGATCTCCTCGTGGGGCACGGCGCGCGCGTCGCGGCCTTCGAGGGCCTGCGCCAGCGCGTCGCGCAACGCGCCGATGCCCGGTGCGTGCGCCTCGTCCACGAACGGCAGCTCGGCGTCGAGGTGGACGAGCGCGCGCAAGTGGCGCGCGGCGGCCACGGCCCCGAGCACCGCGTGCAGGACCTCGAGGTGGTCCGAGGCGGTGTCGAGGGTCTCGATGCCGGCGCCCGATTGCCAGGGGTAGGCGGCGTCGGCGACGACGATCCAGTTGCGGTGGCCGAGGAGCGGCAACTGCTCCTCGAGCGCGACGCGCCAGGCGGGCGGGGTCAGCATGGGCGCAGGGTACGCTCGGCCCGCGAGCGCAGTCAACGGTCGGGGCCGGTTCCCGTCAACGTGACGGCTCAGCCCCGGACGAGCCACCCCTTCGCGGCGAGCAGCGGTCGCAGCCGCTCGCGCTGGTCGCCCTGGATCTCGACGGCCTCCTCGGCCACCGTGCCGCCCGTGCCGCAGGCGCGTTTGAGCTCGGCCGCGAGCGCGCCGAGGAAGGCCTGATTGCGCGGCAGCCCGGCGACGACGGTCACGCTCTTGCCGCCGCGGCCCTTCTTCTCGAGCCGCAGCACGCAGGCGAGCTTCGCGGGGACCGGCTGCTCGGCCCGCGACGAGCAGTGGCAGTCGTCGGCCGGCCAGCCGCACTTCGGGCAGACGCGCCCCCTGCCGGTCTCGTAGACGGGACGGCTGTCGCGCGACACCGTCACCTCACCGCGAGATCGAAGCGTTCGACCGGGAAGAAACCCTCCTGCTCGAGCTTGTCGCCGCGGAAGACGGCCCACGCGGGCAGGCCGGCGCGGTAGACCTTCGTCATCTCGTACAGCTGCAGCGGGCTGTTGGCGAGCAGCACGTGAAGCACGCGCTGCGCCGCGAACGGGCTCGGCAGCGCGAGGTAGAGGCCGTCGCGCTCGTCGGCGTAGGTCTTCCCCTCGAAACGGAAGTAGCCCGGTCCCGTCTGGACCGGGAGCCCGGGCAGCAGGCGCGCCAGCAGCGCGTTGTCGCGCGGGTCGCCGAGCACGAACAGGTCGTGCTCGGCCAGTCGGGCCTCGTCCAGCTCGGCGTCCGGCACGACCGGGGGCAGCGTCTCCGAGAAGCCGTCGGCGAGGACCGACTGGAAGCGCAGGGCCAGGGTGTGGTTCGCCTCGATCTGGCGTCCCGTGCCGTAGACGACGAGCGTCCGCGAGAAGTCCTCGGCGAAGCTCGAGAAGGCGTGGTGGCGCGCGGTCGCCGCCGGGAAGTCGGCGAGCGCGTCGAACACGACGCGCTCCGGCTTCTCGGGCACGCTGAACACGGCCTCGCCGCCGGCGCGCTCGAGCGTCATCGGGAAGAGGTGGCGCGTACTCCCGGCCAGCACCCCGATCGTCGTGGCCAGGCGATAGGCCCCGCCGGGCTGCGCCGCGCGAACGCTCACCCGCCACTGCTCGCCCGCCGGGACGACGTCGACCGTGGGCACGAGGTCCGGCGCGCCCGTGCGCTCGAGCCATGGCCGCAGCTCCGCCTCGACGTCGCGGCCGAGAGCCGCGCGGGCAGCCGCGAAGAACTGCGCGCTCGTCACCTCCTCTCCCCGAAGGCGCGCGTGGAAGTCCTTCATGAAGGCGAAGAACGCCTGGTTCCCGGAGAGGAGCCGCAACTGGTGCAGCGCGAAGGCGCCCTTGATCCGTGGGACGAGGGCGGGAGCGTAGCGGTCGTAGGCCACGCCGCCTCGCACCGCGGCCAGATCCGGCTCGCGCGCGCCGAGATAGGCGAGCCGGCTGCGCAGGGCGCCGAGCGCGCGAGCCAGGGCGTCGGGCCGCTCGCTGGCCTTCTCCGGCAGGCCGCGCAGCACCTGCCAGTAGGCGGCGCTGCCCGCCACGAGCCAGTTGTCGGCGTCCGAGGCGGGGAAGAAGGAGCCGTGCCACAGGTCGTCGCGGGTGAAGGCGTAGCGGTCGGCCACCGCCTTGGGCTCCGTCACCACCGCGGCGGCGGGCTTGCGTGGCGCCTGCGCGGCGCGCGCGGCCTTCAGCTGGTCCGCGATCACGATCGGGCTGAAGGTGGCGTAGCCGTAGGTGAGGTGCGGGACGGCCCCGGGGAGGTCGGGCATCCGCCGGCTGCCGGCCGCCGGGAACTTCTCGCGCAGCGTCACCTTGCCCTGGTGCGCCATGAAGACGAGCTGCTCGGCCATCTCGGCATTGGTCACCTTGCCGTCGCAGGCGTGCGGCCGGTTGACGGGCGAGGAGGCCATGAGCCCCACGGCGCTGTGCACGTCGATCCGGCCCTTGTGCTCGTCGTAGAAGCGGCGGAAGGCGACGTCGCGGTTCCAGGCCGTGAAGGTCGAGTCGTACGGGGCGTCCTCGGGCTGTGCCGCCACCTCGCGGCGCACGCCGGCGTCGCGCGCGTTGTTGTTCGCCCACAGGAAGCCGGGCGTGCCGAAGGGCGCCGGCCGGTCCGTCGACCGCCACAGCTTCGAGCGCGCCGTGCCGAGCAGCAGGATGGCCGCCTCGTCGCGCTTCACGTCGGCCAGCGTCCAGTCGTTCGTGTACATCCCGTTGTTGCGCTCGCGCAGGAGGGACGCGGCCTCGTCGATCGTGGACGCGTACTGGATCGCCTTGCGGATCCGGTTGCTCTGCGGCGTGCCGGCGGCGTCGAACGGTGTCTGCAGGACGGTCGTCTCGCCGATCACCAGGCCCGCGTCGTTGATGTAGAAGTCGGTGCCCGAGTGGATCCCGCCGGGGAAGGTCTGCATCACGAAGCGGTGGCCGTGCTCCGGCACCACGTCGAGCACCACGTTGAAGTGCACGCCGGTGTAGCCGTCCCACATGAAGACCTGGAAGAAGACGGGCCGGCCGTCGGCCGTCGCGGGGCCGGTGGCGGTGAGCGAGGAGCACTTGTGCGTGCGCGCGGGCGCGGCGAGCTCGTCCTCGGCCGAGAGGAAGCTGCGGCCGGTGACGGCGCTCGGCGTCACCGGCAGCGCGCCCTCGAGCGAGTCGAGGTCGATCGCGGAGTTGAGCGTCACGACGTCGAGCAGGTCCGGCTTGCGCCCGTGGACCTCGGCGCCCGCCGCGGCCGCGCCGTCGGCGATGCCCTTCATCTCCTCGAGGAACTCCGGCTCGTAGCGACGCAAGAGCAGGGCGTCCGCCAGCGTGCGCAGGGCGGCCCAGCCGTGGGCCGGGTCCTTCGCGTCGCGGCGGATCGAGAGCTTCTGGACGTAGGCGGCGAGCTCGTCGCCCACCAGCTTCCCGAACTGCCGGCCCCGGGCGTAAGGCGCGCCCTCGACGTGGACGAAGATCCAGCCGCGCTCCTCGTAGCGGAAGGCCGGGCCCTCCCAGCGCACGCGCTCGAGGGGGACGAGCTCGGTGATGTCGCCGAGCTCCGCGAGCGTGACGTCGTCGAACCAGGCCTGACCGCTGGCCGTGCCGTTCCTGCCGAGCTGGAGCACCACGCGGTCCTCGCGCGCCGTGGCCACGAACGTCGTCTCCACGCGCGTCCAGCCCCGCGTCCCGCCGACGGCCGGCGAGTGGTTGGTGAAGGGGAAGGAGGCCATCGCCAGCGTCGCGGCCACCGCCGTGGGGTAGCGCGCCAGCGGGTCCGCGCTGGCGCCGCGGGTCCGCACCCAGGCGGCGAGGCGATAGACGTGGCCCACGCGCAGGCCGAGCTTGCCGGAGAGCACGCGCAGCGAGGCCGGCTCGGCGGCGTGCAGCTCGAGCGCCGCGGTCCCGCCGTGGCCCCCGTCCGCCCGTCGCGCGCCGGTCCCGGCGACGGCCGGGCCGTCGAGCGTCCAGCCCGTCGGCAGCCCGGCGCCGGCGTCCTCGAAGCCGGGGTTCGGCACGGCCACGGGCAGGTCGCTGCCGGCGGCGGCGGGCGCTGCGGCGAGGAGCAGGGAGGGCAGGAGGAGAGCCAGGCGCATCGGCGGATTCTATCCGCGCGCGTGCTAACCTCGATCTCTTGCCATGATCTCGTTCACGCGCGTCAGCAAGCAGTACGGCCGGCAGGTCCTCTTCGTGGAGGCCTCCTTCCAGCTCAACCCCGGCGAGAAGGTCGGCCTGGTCGGCCCGAACGGCGCCGGCAAGACGACCCTCTTCCGCATGATCGTGGGCGAGGAGTCGCCCGACGAGGGCGAGGTCTCGGTCCCGAAGAAGCTCAGCGTCGGCTACTTCCGCCAGGACGTGGAGGAGATGGCGGGCCGCAGCGTGCTCGACGAGGCGATCGCCGGCTCGGGCCGCCTGGGCGACCTGCACCACGAGCTCGAGGCCCTGCAGCACGCGATGAGCGACCCGGCGCGCGCCGGCGAGCTGGACCGGATCCTCGAGCGCTTCGGCGAGGTGCAGGAGGAGTACGACCACAAGGGCGGCTACGCGCTCGAGGCGCAGGCGCGCGAGGTGCTGCACGGCCTCGGCTTCGACGACGAGCGCATCGACGGCGACGTGGGCGCCCTCTCCGGCGGCTGGAAGATGCGCGTGGCGATGGCCCGCGTGCTGCTCGGCCGGCCCGACGTGCTGCTGATGGACGAGCCGACGAACCACCTCGACCTCGAGTCGATCCTCTGGCTGGAGGGCTTCCTCAAGTCGCACGAGGGCGCCCTGTTCATGACCTCGCACGACCGCGAGTTCATGAACCGTATCGTCACGAAGATCGCCGAGATCGACGAGGGCGAGATCACGGCGTACTCCGGCAACTACGACTTCTACGAGCGCGAGCGCGGGCTGCGCGAGGCGAACCGCGAGGCGGCCTACGCGCGCCAGCAGGCGATGCTGGCGAAGGAGCAGCGCTTCATCGAGCGCTTCGCGGCCCACGCCGCGAAGGCGGCCCAGGTCCAGAGCCGGGTGAAGGCGCTCGAGAAGATCGAGCGCGTGGAGCCGCCGAAGACGCGCAAGGTCGTGCGCTTCGACTTCCGCCGCCCGCCGCGCTCCGGCGAGGAGGTGGCGACGCTCGACGCCGTCTCCAAGGCCTACGGCCGGCGCGTCGTCCACGACGGGCTCAGCATGGTGATCCGGCGCGGCGAGCGCTGGTGCGTGATGGGCAAGAACGGCGCCGGCAAGACCACGCTGCTGCGGATGGTCGCGGGCGCCCTGGCGCCGGACTCCGGGCAGGTGAAGCTCGGGGCGAGCCTCAAGCTCGGCTACTTCGCGCAGCAGGCGCTCGACCTGCTCGACCCGACGCTCACGGTGTTCGAGCAGCTGCAGCAGGACTTCCCGCAGGACGGCATCGGCGCCCTGCGCAGCCTGGCCGGCGCGTTCCAGTTCTCCGGGGACGACGTGGACAAGAGGATCCGCTCGCTCTCCGGGGGCGAGAAGTCGCGGCTGGTGATGGCGCGCATGCTGTTCGACCCGCCCAACTTCCTGGTGCTCGACGAGCCGACGAACCACCTCGACCTGGCCACGAAGGAGATGCTGGTCGAGGCCCTGCGCGACTTCGAGGGCACGATGCTCTTCGTCTCGCACGACCGCACCTTCCTGCGCGGGCTGTCGAACCGGGTGCTCGAGCTGGGCGGCGAGAGCGGCACCGAGACCCAGCCGCACCTCTACCCCGGCTCCTACGTCGAGTACGTGGCGCGCACCGGCCACGAGGCCCCGGGTGTCCACGCCTGAGCGGCTGCCGCCTCGGGGAGGACCTGCTGTGACCGGGCCGACGGCTATCATGCCGATCGTGCCCCCGGAGCCGAGCGCGGAACTGGACCTCGACGGGGGGCTCGTGCGTCTCGGCTACGCCGCCTTCCGGCCCGGCCAGCGCGAGGCGATCGAGACGCTGCTCGAGGCCCGCCGGCTGCTGC
>JBGASI010000094.1:0-11209 GCA_044229815.1 Vicinamibacteria bacterium
TGCTGGACCACGCCTCGAGCTGGTCCCGGTACGCGAAGACGATCTCCCCGCCCTCGCGCCCCACCCGGTGGATCGGCAGACCGTAGAGCTTCTCCCAGCGCTGGACCGTCCTCACGCCCTTGCCGAAGTGCGCGGCCACCTCCTTCCAGCCGTTCAGGCGAGCATCGTCCAGACGCTCGGGGTCGGCCGGGGCGGGCTCTTCCAGGGTGCTGCTCATGACCAGGTGGCGATTCTACTCACGTCAGATGACGCCATGGGCCTCGTGGCACGCAATGACGCTTGTGCCCGGCGCCGGGAGCCCCCAGCTTGGAGCCGATGAGCCTCCTCGCGACCCCGTTTCCCCTCCCGCGCCCGAGCCCGCACCCGAACCTGCACCCGGCGGTCCTCACGACCCGCGGCCGCCGCGAGACGAACCAGGATCGGGTGTGCGCCCTGCGCTCGCGCGTCGGGGGCCGCAGCGCGGTGCTGCTCGCGCTCGCGGACGGGATCGGCGGGCTCCCGGCGAGCGAGCGTGCCGCGGAGCTCGCCATCGAGATCGCGAGTGAGTACGCGCACCGGGTCATTCCCCAGGTCGAGCCCACCGCGAACGCGCTGCGCACGGCCCTGCGCGAGCTGGTTCGCGCCGCCAGCCGCGCCGTCCGCCGGCTCGGCGAGAAGAGCGACTGCGGGATCGCCGGCAGCACCTTCGTCTGCGCCCTCGTCTGGGACCAACGTCACCTCGTGGCGCACGCCGGCGACAGCCGCTGCTACGCCGTGGACGCGCACGGCGCCCGGCGGCTCACCGAGGACCACACGGAGGCGCAGCGGCTGGTCAACCACGGGGCGCTCGACCCGTCCCTCGCCAGCCGCAGCCCGCTCCGGCACCGCCTGACGAACGCCCTCGGCTCGGCGGCCGCCGACCTCTTCGTCGACCTCGTCCCGGCGAGCGGCGAGCCCGCCGCGGTCGAGGAGGGCTCGGTGCTGCTCGTCTGCTCGGACGGCCTGCACGGCGCGCTCGACGAGCGCGACCTGCACGAGGGCTTCGCCTGCGCCGCGACGCCCGAGGAGGCCTGCCAGCGCCTGGTGGCGCTCGCGCTCGAGCGCGGCTCGTCGGACAACGTCAGCATCGGCGCGGTCGAGATCGGCCGCCTGCCGCGCCGGCCCGCGCGCTCGGCCGGAGCCCTGACGCCGTCTTGACTTGCCCCGGGAGCGACCCCTAAACTGGCGGACGGCGCTATCGTCTAGGGGTTAGGACGGATGGTTCTCAGCCATCAAACCGGGGTTCGAATCCCCGTAGCGCTACCAGCTTCATCACGATGATCCTCGTGGGCCCCGGAGACGGGGCCCTCGTCGTCAGCGGCGACCCTCTGCCGCGGTTCCTGCAGCGCCGCGTGTGACAGCGCGTGCGCGTGCGGGTAGACTCGCCCGCACACGGAAAGCGCCCAATGGTCGAGCTGAATCACCGAGACCGCACGATCAAGGTCAAGATCGTGTACTACGGACCGCCGGTCGGTGGGAAGACCACCAACCTGCAGATCCTCCACCGCATGGCCGACGTGCGCCGCCGCGGGGAGATGATCTCCGTCAACTCCGCGCAGGACCGCACGATCCTGTTCGACCTGCTGCCCCTGAAGACGCCCGGCTTCCGCGGCTTCGACATCCGGCTGCAGGTGCTCGCGGTGCCGGGCCAGGCGATGTATGCCGCGACGCGCCGCCTCGTGCTGAAGGGCGCCGACTCGCTCGTCTTCGTCGCGAACTCCGCCCTCGACCGCTGGGAAGAGAACATCCAGAGCTACCGCGAGATGACGTCGAACCTGCTCTCCCATCACCTCGAGCCGTCGCAGATGCCGCTGGTGTTCCAGTACAACAAGCGCGACCTGCCCCAGGTCCTCGAGATGGAAGCGCTCGACCGCGCCCTCAACGCGCGGCACGCCGAGACGCTGCCCGCGGTCGCGGTGCGCGGCGAGGGGGTGCTCGAGACCTTCAGCGCCATCCTCGCTCACACGGTGCAGGACCTGGCCAAGCGCTACGCGATCCTCGACGTGAAGGGCGGCGCCCCCGCCCGCCAGTGGGCGGACGAGTCGGTGCGCCAGCTCTTCGGGACGAACAAGCTGCGGCTCGATCCCGAGCAGTTCGCCCACGAGCCGGCGCCGCCGTCGTTGCCGCCGGTGACCGCGACCGTCGTGACCCCGCCGCGCCCGGCGCCGGCCCCACGCGACGCGGTGGCGTCTGGTCCCGACGGCGACGCTGAGTCCCCGAGCGTCCTGCCCGTGGCCGAGGAGCCCGCCACGGTGTCTTCCGAGGTGCCCTCCCTCGTTCCGCGCACGCCCGTCCCGCCCCCGGGCTACACCATCGTCCGGGTCGCGCCGCCGCCGCCGGCCGACGACGCCCCGCGCCCGTCGCCCTCCTCGCCCGAGGGCCGCGCCGCCGAGCTCGTCGAGACCTATGCCGAGGCCTCGGCCCAGCTCGGCGCCGCCCTGACGGAGCTGCGGGAGGAGCGCGACACCGCCCGTCAGCGGCTCGAGGACCTCGGCCGCACGCTCGAGGCGTCCCAGGAGATCCTGTCCGGGACGCCGTTCGACACCGCGCTTGCCCCGGTGCTCGCCACCATGGCGCGGGTCGCCGGCTCGGAGCACGCCGCCTTCTGGGTGCCGCAGCCGGGCCAGCCGCCGCGTGCCGCCGCGCTCCTCGCGCTCGAGTCCGACCCGGTGCTCGGTTCGCCTGCCGCGCTGCGCCACGTCATGGAGGCCGCGCTGCACGGGCCGCGCCCCTCCTTCGCGATGGCCAGCGACGGCGCCGAGCTCGCCACGGCCCTCGAGACGCCCCAGCGCCGCTTCGCCGGCGTGCTGGCGCTGCCCTTCCGCACGCCCGGCGGGCTGCAGGGGCTCGCCGCCTTCTACTACGGCGCCGACACCGCCCGCCCGGGCAGCGGCGCCCTCGACCAGCTCACCGAGTTCCCCCGCGCCCTGGCGGCCGCCCTCGAGCTCGCCGCCACGCTGCGTACCGTCAAGGCGGCCGAGCGCGCGCTCGAGCTGGCGCTCGCCGGCAGCGCCTCGCTGCGCGGCCTCGAGGGCGTCGTGCGCTCGCTCGAGCGGCTGCGCGACGGCCTCGGCGAGATCCGCAACCGGCCCGACGCCCCGCCCTGGTTCCAGGAGCAGTACGTGCGGCTCGCCCCCGCGCTGGGCTCGGCCCTCGAGGACGGTCGCTCGCTGCTCGGCTTCAGCCGCGGCGAGGTCCGACGCGAGAGCGTCTATCTCGAGGACCTGCTGGCCGAGCTGCGCACGCCCGACGTGACGGTGGACCTCGACCCGGCGGCCGAGACGATCACCGCCGACGCCACCCTGCTGCGGGTCGCGCTCCGCGCGATCGCGGACGAGGTGCGAGCCCGAGCCGGCGGCAACACGGCCCCGCTCGCGATCCACGCCGGCGTCTGGACGGACGGCGTGCGGATCGCGGTGCGCGCGCTCGGCCCTCCGGCCGAGGCCTCCTCGACCCCCTCCGTCAACGCGGGGCTCGGCCTGGGCCTCGCCCGCCGCATCGCGGAGCTGCACGAGGGCGCTCTCGAGGACGACGGGCCCGGCGCCGCGGGAGAGGTCGTGCTGACCCTCCCCGCGGCGTGAGGCCGCGGCCGTCCGGCCGCTAGGACTCCTTGTCGTCCGGCGCGTGGTCGCGCCGAAGCCACGAGAACAGCGAGAAGCCCTGACGCTCGCCCGAAGGGGAGGGGGCGTCGCCGGGCGCGGCCGCCACCGGCTGCTGCGACCCGTTCGGGTGCTCATGGCCGCCCTCGGGCGAGCCATCGGCATCGTCGCCGCCGACGGTCTCCTCGCCCTCGTCGCCGTCCTCCTCGTTGTCGTCGTTGACCGGCGCGCCGTTCTCGGCGCCAGGGGTCGTCGACGTCGTCCGCGTGCGGCGCCCGCCGCGCCCGCGCCGACGCCGGCCGCCGCGCGCGCCGGCCTCGCCGTCGGCCGCCTCGGCCTTGCGCTCGGCCGGGGCCGTCGCCGACGCGGAGACGACCGCAGCGGCGACCTCGCCCACCGCGGCCTCCGAGCGGGCCGCGGGCCCGAGGTCCTCGACGATGTAGCTGCCCGAGCGCTGGTCCCGCCGCAGCACCACGATGCCGCGACGCTGCGCGTCCTCGAGGAGGTGGGAGAAGGTCCGGAAGCCGTAGTAGGTCTCGTTGAACGAGGGCCGCTTCCTCTTCATGGTCTCCTTGACCATGGAACCCCACAGCAGCTCCTTGTTCTCGCGCTGGAGCGCGAGAACGGAGTCCACCAGCAGGTTGAAGCAGTCCTGCAGCTTCTCGGGCAGCGAGCCGGTGATCGCCGGCATCGGCCGCTGCTGCACGCGGACGAGGTCCTCGTAGAAGATGAACTCGTCGCAGTTCTCGATCAGCAGGTCCGAGGTCGAGTTCTTGACCCCGAGGCCGATCACGTACTTGTTGTTCTCCTTGAGCTTGGAGACGAGGGGCGAGAAGTCGGAGTCCCCCGAGCACACCACGAAGCAGTTGATGTGCTCCTTCTGGAAGGACATGTCCATCGCGTCCACCACCAGCCGGATGTCGGCGGAGTTCTTGCCCCCGACCGACTTCTGCGGCACCTCGATCAGCTCGATGGCGGCCTCGTGGAAGGCCCGCTTGTAGTCGGAGTAGCGGCTCCAGTCCGCGTACGCCTTCTTGACCAGCAGCTTGCCCTTGTCGAGCAGGCGCTCGAGCACGAGGTTGACGTCGAACTTGCGGTAGTGGGCGTCCCGGACACCGATCGCGATGTTCTCGAAGTCGATGAAGAGGGCGAGCCGCTGCTCGTCCTGTGCGCTGACTGCCAAACTTCCTCCTGTTGAGGGGGCAGGCTGCCCCTTCCACGGACCGGGTGGTCCCGGGCGGGGCCGCCCGGGCAGGCGCATCCGGGCCGCGGGAATAGGCGAGCGTAGCACGAAGGCACCAGGGTCGAAACACCGGAACTCCTATACCGTCCGGTACGTACACAACCTTGGTGGCTACAGTAGAAGCTCGCAGCAACGACCGTATCCTGATGACCGCACTCGAGTTATTCTCTCAGAAGGGCTACGACGCCAGCTCCGTTCGCGAGATCTGCGCAGCCGCCGGGGTCACCAAGCCCACCCTCTACCACTTCTACGGCAGCAAGGAAGGCGTCTACCGGGCGATCGTGGAGGGTGCGCTCGAGCGCTTCCGGGCCGAGATGATCGCGGCGCTGCGCGCCGGGGGCCCACTGCGCGAGCGCCTCGTGCGCATGGCGCAGGCCTACGTGGACGCCACGCGCCGCGAGCCCGAGCTCGCGCGCTTCATCATGGCCCTCATCCACAACCCGCCCCGCTCGGCGCCGGCCACCGACTTCGTGGGCTTCTACGACGCCCTGCTGGCCGAGGTCGGCCGCTGCGTCGAGGAAGGCGTCTCCCGCGGGGAGATCGCGCACGGATCCACCGAGATCCGGCTCCTCGTCTTCATGGGCGCTCTCGGGGAGGCGATGCACGGCTATCTCCTGGTCGGCCGCCCGGAGCTGACGCCGGCCCTCGCCGAGACGCTCGTCGACACCGTCCTGCGGGGCTGGTCCGCCCCGGCCCCTCACTTGAGCCCGAAGGCCTCCCGATGAAACGAACCCCTGTCCTTCTCCCCCTGCTGCTGGCCGCCGCGCTTCCCGCCTCCGCCGAGCCGCTGTCGCGCGCCGAGGCCGTCGCCCGTGCCCTGAGCAAGCACCCGGACGTCGTGCGCAGCCTGGCGGACCGCGACGGCCTCAACGGCCGGGCGCGCCAGGCGCGCGCCGACGCCCTGCCCGAGGTCAGCCTCTACGGCAACTTCCTGCGTTACCAGGACCCCGGCTTCTTCAACAGCCCCAACATCGACGAGTTCCCGCCCGAGATCCTGCAGGCCTTCCGCCCGATCGCCTCGAACCTCTGGGACGGCTACGCCTCCGTGCGCCAGACGCTGTGGAGCTTCAGCCTGGGCAAGGCGATCCGCGCGGCGCACTACGCGACCCACCTCGGCGACGAGAACGTCCGCAGCGCCCGCCAGGACGTCGCGTTGCGCGCGGTGGTCGCCTACAACGCCTACCTGCTGGCCCTCGAGCAGGACCGGGTCGCCCAGAAGGTCGTGCACCAGAAGGAGAAGCAGCTCGAGATGGCGAAGAACCGGCGCGGTGCCGGCGTCGCCACCGACCTCGAGGTGCTCCGCTTCGAGGTCGACCTGGCCAACGCGCGCACCACGCAGCTGCGCTTCTCCGGGGCCGCTGACCTCGCCCGCGGCGACCTCAACGCGGTGATGGTGATGCCCACCGACGGCGCGATCGAGCCGACGGACACGCTCGCCTTCGTCGAGACGCCGGCCGAGCAGCAGCAGGTCGTGCGCGACGCCGTCGCCAGCCGGCCCGAGCTGCGGGCCGTCGCCTGGAACGAGAAGATCTACGACGAGGCGATCGGCATCTACAAGGCGGAGATGCAGCCGCGGCTCGACTTCAGCGGCGCCTTCGGCTGGTCCACCCGCCAGACCTCGAACTTCTTCGAGCCCAACTACAAGAAGTGGAGCCTGGCGGTCACCCTCAAGGTGCCGGTGTTCGACGGCTGGCGCACGGCCGGCAAGGTCGCCCAGGCCCGTGCCGACCGCGCGAAGGTGGGGCAGGACCGCGTCGCGCTCGTGACCCAGATCGACCTGCAGGCGAAGCAGGCCGTCGACCGGCTGCGCGTCGCCGGCAGCGTCTACCGCTCGGCCGAGCTCAACGTCAGCCAGGCCCGACGCGCCCTCGAGATGACCGAGGCCAACTACCGGCTCGGCGCCGCCACCACCCTCGACGTGATCGACGCGCAGGCGGCGCTCACCCAGGCCGAGTTCTCGCGCGTCGAGGCCCTCGCCGCCCACGCCAACGCGCGGGCCGGGCTGCGCTACGTCACGGGCCGGGACCCGCTCGAGGAGCCGGCTCCCGCGCCCGCTCCCCCCTCCACGCCACAGGCGCTCGCCCCGGCCGGGGACGACGCCGCCGCCGCAACCGCCGGCCGCGAATGAGAGACGCCATGAACCTGCGATCCCTGTCCCTGCTCACGACCGCCGCCCTGCTGCCGCTCGCCGCCTGCTCGGGCGGCTCACGTGCCGAGGAGGCGACGGCCCCGCGCGGCCTGGCGGTCCGCACCGCCCTCGTCGAGAAGCGGGACCTGCCCGAAGACGTGGTGCTCACCGGCACGCTGAAGCCGCGGGCCCAGGTGCAGGTCGTCGCCGAGGTGCAGGCCCGCCTGCTGCGCGTGCTGCGCGACGAGGGCGCCCGCGTCGCCGCCGGCGAGGTGCTCGCGCTGCTCGACGAGACCGACTACCGCCTCGCCAACGACCGCGTCCGCGCGGCGCTCGCCGTCGCCGAGGCCAATCGTGCCCACGCGCGGACCGAGAAGGAGCGGGCGGACAACCTGCTCAAGACCGGCGGCGTCACCGACCGCGACCACCTGGCGGCGCAGGTGGCGCTGCAGGTCGCCGAGGCGGGCCTGGCCCAGGCTCGGGCCGAGACCGCGATCACCGCACAGCAGCTCGCGCGCACGCAGGTGAGGGCTCCCTTCGGGGGCCGCGTCGCCCGGCGCTACGTCGACCCGGGCTCGATGCTCGCGCCCGGGACGGCGCTGTTCACGCTGCTCGACGACTCGGTGCTCGAGTACAAGGCGCCGGTGCCCTCGCGCGACTACGCCAAGGTGAAGATCGGGGCGCCGGTCGAGATCGCGGTCGACGCCCTCGGCGGCGCGCGCTTGTCGGGGCGCATCGCGCGGATCGAGCCGCTGATCGACGAGCGCTCGCGCTCCTTCCAGGCCGTGGTCGAGCTGCCCGGCCGCGCCGATCTCGTCGGCGGCCTGTTCGCCCGCGCCTCGGTGCGGGTGGGCCTCGTCGCCGGCGCGATCGTGGTGCCGCCCGCGGCGCTCGTGCGCGACGGCTCGGATCCGTCGAAAGCCGACGTCTTCGTGGTGCGCGCGGGCAAGGCTGAGAAGCTGACCCTCGGCGTGGGGGTCGAGACCCCGGACGGCGTCCAGGTGACGAGCGGCCTCGCCGCCGGTGACGTGGTCGTGCTCGACCCGCCGACCGCGCTCGCCTCCGGCGCCCCGGTCGAGGTGCGCAACGAGCGCGCGGCCGCCGGCGCCTCGCCGGCCTCCCCCGCGGCCCCGCCCGCCCGCTAGGAGCCGCCCATGTTCCTCTCCAACCTGTCGATCAAGCAGCCGGTCTTCGCGACCATGATGATGGTCGCGCTGGCCGTCCTGGGCATCGCTTCCTACAGCCAGCTCAAGGTCGACTTCTTCCCGAAGGTCGAGATTCCCGTGGTGACGGTCACCACGATCTACCCCGGCGCCGGCCCGGAGACGGTCGAGCGCGAGGTGACGAAGCGGATCGAGGAGGAGATCAACACCGTCGAGGGCGTCAAGCACATCGAGTCGATCTCGCAGGAAGGCCTCTCGAACATCGTCGTCGAGTTCCAGCTCGAGGTCTCGGCGATCAACGCCTCGCAGGACGTGCGCGGCAAGATCTCCGCGATCCGCGGCGACCTGCCCCGGGAGATCGAGGAGCCGATCATCCAGCGCATCGACTTCGGCCAGATGCCGGTCCTCTCGATCGGCGTCAACGCCCCCGGCCTCTCGCCGCAGGCCGCCACGACCTACGCCGACAAGGTGATCAAGCGCCGGCTGGAGAACGTGCGCGGGGTCGGCTCGGTCGCCCTCGTCGGCGAGTCCAAGCGCGAGATCCAGGTGGTGGTGGACCGGCTCAAGCTCGAGGCGTACCACGTCTCGCTCACGGAGGTGGTGGCCGCCCTGCAGCGCGAGAACGTCGACGTGCCCGCCGGCACTGCCGACCGTGGCGCCACGGAGGCCCTCGTGCGCGTGGCGGCCCGCGGCCGCACCGCCGCCGACATCGCCGAGATCCCGCTCAAGCGGCCCGGCGGCATGGCCGTCTACGTGCGCGACGTGGCGCAGGTGCTCGACGGGGTCGAGGAGGCCAAGCACGCCGCCTTCCTCGACCAGCGGCCGGCGCTCGCGCTGGAGATCCAGAAGCAGTCCGGCGCCAACACGGTGGCGGTGGCGGACGGCGTGCTCGCCGCCGTCGAGAAGCTGAAGGCGGACCTGCCGCCCGGCATCACGCTGTCGATCATCAAGGACGACTCGCGCTTCATTCGCGAGTCGATCGAGGACGTCAACACGACGATGATCATCGGCGGCCTGCTGACGGTCTTCATCGTCTACCTCTTCCTCAACTCCTGGCGCTCGACCGTCATCACCGGGATCACCCTGCCGATCTCGGTGGTGGCCGGCTTCATCGCCATGCGCGCCTTCGGCTTCACGCTCAACGTGCTCACGCTGATGGGCCTCTCGCTGGCGATCGGCATGCTGATCGACGACGCGATCGTGGTGCGCGAGAACATCGTGCGCCACCTGCAGCGCGGCAAGGACCACTTCGACGCCGCGCGCGACGGCACCGCCGAGATCGGCCTCGCGGTCATGGCCACCACCTTCACCATCCTGGCCGTCTTCGTGCCGGTCTCCTTCATGAGCGGGATGGTGGGCCGCTTCTTCTTCGAGTTCGGCATCACCGTCGCCGCCGCGGTCGTCGCCTCGCTCTTCGTCAGCTTCACGCTCGACCCGATGCTCTCGTCGCGCTGGGTGGACCCGGACATCGAGCGCGGCTACCACCCGCACTTCGTGGGCCGCACGCTGCACCGTTTCAACGAGTGGTTCGAGGCGCTGCACGTCCGCTACGAGCGCCTGCTCGGCTGGTGCCTGCGCCACCGCCCGGTCGTGCTGCTGGTGGCGATCGTGGCCTTCCTCGCCAGCTTTCCGATCCTGGCGATCCTCGGCGGCGACTTCATGCCCGACTTCAACCGCGGCGAGTACCAGGTGATGTTCAAGGCCACGCCGGGCGCCACCCTCGCCGAGACGAAGCAGCGCGCGCTGCAGGTGGTGGGCGAGCTGAAGAAGCTGCCGGAGGTCGACTACACCTACACCACGATCGGCGAGGCCGGCATCACCCGCCGCCCGCCCACCGAGGGCGTCGTCTTCGTCAGGCTCAAGTCCACCCACGGCACCTTCAGCGACGTGCTCGAGCGCGCCCGGCGCGCCGTGGCCGTGGTGCCCGGCCTCACCTACGGCTTCACCGAGGCCGGCCCGTTCGGCCAGAAGCCGCTGCAGTACAGCGTGCGCGGGCCGGAGGTCGACGAGCTCGACCGCCTCTCGCGCGAGCTGGTGCAGGCGATGGGCAAGATCCCCGGGCTCGTCGACGTCGAGACCAGCCTCGAGAAGAGCAAGCCCGAGCTGCGCGTGAGGTTCGACCGCGACCGGGCCGGCGACCTCGGCCTCAACGTCGCGCCCGTCGCGATGACGCTGCGCGCCGCGGTGACCGGCGAGGTGGCGACCACGATCGAGGACGCGGCCGGCGACAGCCACGACGTGCGGGTGCGCCTGCGCGGCGACCAGCGCCGCTACGCGGACGACCTGCTCGCGCTGCGCGTGCCGACCGACAAGGACGACGACCGCGGCGACAAGATCCTGGTGCCGCTCTCCGCGGTGGCCACCGCCACGCCGGCGAGCGGCCCCTCCACGATCCGCCGCAAGGACCTGCAGCGCGAGGTGCGCATCTCCGCGGCGAACTCGAACCGCAGCCTCGGCGAGGTCTCAGGCGACATCGAGCGTGCGGCGGCGGCGCTCCGGCTGGCCCCGGGCTACGACGTGGCGGCCGGCGGCGATGCCGAGGAGCTCAAGACGATGTTCTCGAGCATGCTGCAGACGCTCACGCTCGCGGTCATCTTCATCTACCTGATCCTGGCCTCGCAGTTCGGCTCGTTCTTCCATCCGCTCGCGATCATGCTGTCGCTGCCGCTGTCGCTGTTCGGCGTGGCGGTGGCCCTGCTGGCGACCGGCGACACCCTCAACATGATGAGCATGATCGGCCTGATCATGCTGATGGGCCTGGTCACCAAGAACGCCATCCTGCTGATCGACTTCACGAACCAGGCGCGCACCGGCGGCATGGCGCGCGACGAGGCGCTGGTGAAGGCCGGCTCGACCCGCCTGCGGCCGATCGTGATGACGACGCTCGCCATGATCTTCGGCATGCTGCCGCTCGCCTTCGCGATCGGCGCCGGCGCGGAGATGCGCGCCCCGATGGCGCGCGCCGTGATCGGCGGGCTGATCACCTCGACCCTGCTGACGCTGGTGGTGGTGCCGGTCGTCTACACCTACCTCGACGGCCTGCGGCCGGAGGCGATCC
>JBGASI010000095.1:0-12694 GCA_044229815.1 Vicinamibacteria bacterium
CGATGAAGCGGCCCTCGTTCTGGTAGGCGGGCGAGGTGGCGACCGCCCGGGCGATCGCCTCGTCGGAGACCGTGATCCCGAGCCGCTTGGCCTCGAGCTCGACCAGCCGCTCCGCGACGAGCGACTCGAGCACCTGGTCCTCGAGCCCCATCTGCCGCAGCATCGCGGGCGTCAGGCGGCCCTGGTACATCTGGTCGATCCTCTGGCGCTGGCGCGTGAAGCTGCGCTGGAACTCCCCGACCGAGATGGGCAGCCCGCCGACGCTGACCACCGCCTCCCCGGGCGTGCCCTGACCCTGGCTCTGGAAGGCCGGGATGTAGAGGATGATGAAGGCCGCGATCACCAGCCACAGGAAGATGTACAGCCAGCGTCGGTGCCGGCGCATCAGTGCGAGAGCCATGGTGTCTCCGTTCGAGTACGGCCGCCTTCCGGGGAGCGGCAGGCCAACCGGCGCAAAGTCGCGATTTTATGCCCCGCGTCGAGCACTCGCAAGCCGGCTGGGTGGCAGGCTTGGGGGTCGCCGGGACTTGGACTATACTGCCAAGGCCGTCTAAGTGACGCGGCCTTAAGGGATTCTGCCTCGATGGCGCCTGACGAGAGAAAGCCCCAAAGGGGCGGAGACGATCGGATCGAGTGGTTCACGGTGTCGTACCGCTCGCTCGCGATCGCGGGGCTCGTGGTCCTCGTCGCCGCCGGGCTCGGCTGGTACGTGTACGGGCGGAGCACGCCGCCGCCGACGCCGCCGGCGAGCGAGGTGGAGACGGGCGTGCGTTTCGCCTCGCTCGAGGGCAGCGTGCAGGTGAAGCACCCGGGCACGCTCGAGTGGAAACCGGCCACCCCGGCGATGATGCTGCGCCAGAACGACCTGGTGAAGACCGGTTCGGGCGGCGCGGCGGAGATCCGCTTCGCGGACGGAACCGTGTTCGCGGTGCGCCCGGACTCGCTGATCACGATCGAGGAGAGCACGCAGAACCCGATCTCGCGCCAGCAGCGCAACGCGCTCTCGATCCAGTCCGGCGAGGCCAACTTCCAGACGGCCTCGCGCGGCGTGCCCGGCAGCACGACCATCTCGACCCCAACCGTGCGCACCACGGCCGAGCGCGACACCGCGGGCAACATCCAGGTGGCCAACAGCGGGGCGACGGGCGTGCGGATCTTCCGCGGCGCCGGCCAGGCGCAGACCCGCTCGGGCCAGAAGATCGCCCTCGCCACGAACGAGGGCGTGAACGTGGACGCCGGCGGCGCCGCCGGGCAGAAGGTCGCGCTGCCGACGGTGCCGCAGCTGACGGCGCCTTCGAACCTGGCCGAGATCGCCTACCCCGACCTCTCGCAGGGCATCACGCTCCTGCTCTGGGGCGCGGTGGAGGGCTCCTCGGGCTACCGGGTGATGGTCGACTTCACGCCGACCTTCGCCCGGCCGCTCTACGATCGGCAGGGCCATCGGCCCACGCAAATGGAGCTGCGCGGCCTCGAGGCCGGCTCGTACTACTGGAAGGTGGCGGCCATCGACGCGAGCGGGGTCGAGGGCAGCTTCAGTCCGCCGTGGCGCTTCACGCTGTCGAAGGCGCCGGCGGGAGAGCCGCCGCCGCTCAGCGTCGAGAGCCTCGAGCTCAAGGGAAACGTGCTGCACGTGCGCGGGCGCACGGAGGCCGGGGCCACGCTCCTGCTGAACGGAGAGCGGCTCGAGGTGCTGCCGGACGGCAGCTTCAACGAGTTCCTGACCTTCGCCGACGGCGCCGCGAGCGTGTTGCTGCGGTCGACCGGCACGAAGGGCGGCGTCGCGGAGCTGCGGCGGCGCGTCACCGCGGTGAACTGAGGGGGCTGCTGTGACGCGCGTGGCCGTGTTCGGCGCCCCGTCGCTGCGGCGCCGCCTCAAGGGCGCGCCGGGGGGCGCGCTCTCCTATGAGTTCGTCCGGGAGGACGGCGACGACGGGCTGCGCGGCCTCGACCCGCAGCGCTTCGCCGCCGCGCTCGTGGATTTCGGGCCGCGGACGAGCGCTGCCATGCTGCGCGCGATCCGACGGGCGCTGCCCGGCCGGCCCGTGGGCGGCCTCGCCGTGGCCCCCGACGCGGCGGCGCTGCGCCGGCTCGAGCGACTCGGGTTCGACTTCGTGGTGGAGGCCTGGCGGCCGCAGGACCCCGCCCCGGCCGCGGTGCTCGCGCACCTGCGCTCCGCCCGCCGCAGGACGCCGCCGCGAGCCGGCGCGAGGGGCGCGGGTCAGACCATCGCCAGGCGGCTCGCGATCCTCACCGACGTCGTGAAGACCGCCAACTCGATCCTCGAGCCGCGCAAGGTGATCGAGCTGGTCGTGGAGAAGATCCGCGAGCTGATCCCCTCGGAGGCCTGGTCGTTGCTGATGGTCGACGAGGAGAAGCAGGAGCTGGTGTTCGAGGCGGCGCTCGGTGCGAAGAGCCGCGACGTGACCGCGTTCCGGCTGAAGATGGGCGAGGGCGTCGCCGGCTGGGTGGCCCAGACGGGCGAGGCGGCGATCGTCAACGACGCCGGGCGCGACCCGCGCTTCTCCTCGCGCGTCGACACCCGGACGCAGTTCGAGACGCGCTCGATCCTGTGCGCCCCGCTCGTCTCGCGCGGCCGCACGATCGGCGTGCTCGAGATCATCAACCGGCTGGGCGGCCGCTTCACCCGGGCCGACCTGGCCCTGGTGCTGACGCTGGTCGAGCCCTGCGCGATCGCGATCGAGAACGCGATCCTGTTCCAGCGCACCGAGCAGCTGACGATCACGGACGACCTGACGCGCCTGTTCAACTCGCGCTACCTCAACCTCTACCTCGGCCGCGAGATCAAGCGCTGCAAGCGGCACGGGATCCCGCTGTCCGTGATCTTCCTCGACCTCGACGGTTTCAAGGGCATCAACGACCAGTTCGGGCACCTGGCGGGGTCCGGGACCCTCACCGAGGTCGGCTCGATCCTCGCGCTGGGCGTGCGCGAGTCGGACATCCTCGCGCGCTACGGCGGCGACGAGTTCGTGGTGGTGCTGCCCGAGACGCCCGCCTCGGGAGCGCTGGTGATCGCCGAGCGGCTGCGCCGCGCCATCGAGGAGCACCGCTTCCTCGAGGCGCAGGGCATCTCGGCGCGCATCTCGGCCTCGTTCGGCATCTCGACCTACCCCGACCACGCGCTGTCGCCGGAGGGGCTGATCCAGAAGGCCGACCAGGCCATGTATCGCGTCAAGGAACGCGAAAAGAACGGTATCGAGGTCGCCGGCTAGCCTTCATCTTCACGCGCACAGGAAAAGAGCTGTTTCATGAACTTCCGCTCCGTCGTCAACCTGAGCTTCCTGTCGAGCGATCTCGCGATCGACCTCGGCACGGCCAACACGCTCGTCTACGCGAAGGGCAAGGGGATCGTGGTCTCCGAGCCCTCGATCGTGGCGGTGAACCGCGTGACCGGCAAGGTCGAGGCCGTGGGCCGCGACGCCAAGGACATGCTCGGCCGCACGCCGGGGAACATCGTGGCGATCCGCCCGATGAAGGACGGCGTGATCGCCGATTTCGAGATCACCGAGAAGATGCTCTCGCACTTCATCCACCGCGCGCACAACCGCTCGACCCTGGTGCGCCCGCGCATCGTGATCGGGATCCCGTCCGAGGTGACGCAGGTCGAGAAGCGCGCGGTCAAGGACTCCGCGCTCAAGGCGAAGGCCTCGGAGGTCTACCTCGTCGACCAGGCGATGGCGGCGGCGATCGGGGCCGGGCTGCCGATCACGGAGCCCTCGGGCAACATGGTCGTGGACATCGGCGGCGGCACGACCGACATCGCGGTCATCTCGCTCGCCGGCATCGTCTACTCGAAGTCGGTGCGCGTCGCCGGTAACGAGATGGACGAGGCGGTGATCCAGTACATCAAGAAGAAGTACAACCTGCTGATCGGCGAGCGCACCGCCGAGCAGGTCAAGTTCGAGATCGGCAGCGCCTTCCCGCTCGACGAGCCGATGACGATGGAGATCAAGGGCCGCGACCTGATCGAGGGCATTCCCAAGACGCTCACGGTCACCGACGCCGAGATCCGCGAGGCGCTGCAGGAGCCGGTGTCGATCATCGTCAACGCGGTGCGCGTCGCGCTCGAGCGCACGCCGCCGGAACTGTCCGCCGACATCGTCGACCGCGGCATCGTGCTGACCGGGGGCGGCTCGCTGCTCAAGAACCTCGACCGGCTGCTGCGCGAGGAGACGGGGCTGCCGGTCTCCGTCGCGGAAGACCCGCTGAGCTCGGTGGTGCTGGGGACGGGCAAGATGCTGTCCGACTTCGACCTGCTGCGCAAGATCAGCCTCGACTGAGCCAGCCGTGGCCGCCATGGCACAGGCCGTCTCGCCGGCGCGGCGCAGCCGTTTGCTGTTCGTGGGGCTGGTGCTCGTCCACCTGGCGCTGATCAGCCACCAGGTCGACGGGGGCGGCGGCGTCTCGCTGCTGCAGCGCTCGCTGCTCGGCGCGCTGTCGCCGCTGCAGCGGGCGGTCGGGGCGGTGGTCGGCGGGGCCTCCGAGGCCTGGCGCGGCTACGCCTTCCACCGCGAGACCTACCAGGAGAACCGCCGGCTCGGGGCCCGCCTGCGTGAGCTCGAGACCGAGCTGCAGGCGCGCGCGCACCGGGCGCAGGAGGCGGAGCGGCTGCGGGAGCTGCTGGACCTGCGCCAGGCCCTGCCGCTGCAGACGATCGCCGCGCAGGTGATCGGTCGCGAGGGCGAGCCCTGGTTCCGCACGCTCACGCTCGACCGCGGCGAGGACGACGGCGTGGCGCTCGATTCGCCCGTGCTGAGTCCCACGGGCATCGTGGGCAGGGTGTTCGCCGTCGGGCCGCACGCGGCCCGCGTGCAGGTCTTGCTCGACCGCGACAGCGGAGCCGGCGTCGTGGTCGAGCGCAGCCGGGTGCCCGGGGTGGTGAGCGGCCAGGTGTCCGGACCCCGCTCCGGGGACGAGGACCTGCTGCTCAAGTACGTGCCCGAGCGCGCGGACGTGCAGGTGGGCGACCTCGTCGTCACCTCGGGGCTCGACCGCATCTACCCGAAGGGCCTGGTGGTGGGTCGCGTGCGCTTCGTGGGCCAGGGCTCGGGGCTGTTCCGGGACATCCGTGTCGAGCCCTCGGCCCGCTTCGACCGGCTCGAGGAGGTGCTGGTGGTCCGGCGGACGGAGCAGCCGCTCGACACCCCGCACACGCTGCAATGACGCGGAGCTTCTGGACGGCGCTGGCGGTGGTGGGCGCGGTGCTCGTGGAGACGGCCATCGGCTACCTGGTCCCGGTGCCGGGCCGGCTGTTCGACCCGTTCCTGCTCGTGGTCGTCTACTGCGCGCTCGCCGGGGGCGAGACCCACGGGATGCTGACGGGCGTCGCCGCTGGCTGGGTGCAGGACGCCCTGTTCGGCGGCCGCGTGCTCGGCCTCTCGGCGCTGTCGAAGCTGACGGTCGGCTTCGTCGTCGGGCTCGCCGGCGGCCGCTTCCTGATGACGAGCGTGCCCGCCCGCGCGCTGGCGGTGCTGGTCGCGAGCCTGGCCGACGGGCTGATCGTGCCCTGGCTGGCCTCCGTGTTCGGGCTGGACGTGGCGCCGCTCGGGCCGCTCGCCCTGTTCGGCCGCGCGGCGCTCAACGCGACGGTCGGGGGCTTCCTGTTCGCGCTCGTCGAGCGGCGGCTGCAGGGCAGCAGCCGGTGAGGATCTACGAGGACCTGCGCGTCGTCCAGGCGCGCCTGGCGATCCTGCAGGCGACAGCGGTGGTGCTGGTCGCCGCGCTGATGGTGCAGTTCTGGAACCTGCAGGTGGTCCGGGCCCGGCACTTCCGGGAGCTGGCCGAGAACAACCGCTCGCGTCTGGTGACGCTCGCGGCCCCGCGCGGGGCGCTGCTCGACCGCCACGGCCTGGTGCTGGTGCAGAACCGGCCCTCCTTCAACGTGGTGGTGAACGCCGAGGGCCCCGAGAACCTGGACCTGCTTGCCTCGCGCATCGGCTTCACGCTCGGCACCGGCGAGGCCGCGATCCGCGAGCGCCTGGCGCGGCGCCGACCCTACCGGCCGGTGGTGGTGAGGACGGATGCCTCGCTCGCCGACGTCGCGGCCCTCGAGGCGCGGCGCCTGGAACTGCCGGAGGTCAGCGTCGAGGTGGTGCCGCTGCGCTCCTACCCGCTCGCTTCGGCGGCCGCCCACGCGCTCGGGCGCGTCGGCGAGATCACGGAGCGGCAACTGCAGCTGCCAGAGTACCAGTCGATCGCGGCGGGCTCACTGGTGGGCCAGGCCGGGGTCGAGTACCGCTACAACAGGCGGCTGATGGGGCGGGACGGCTTCCGGCGCGTGATCGTCAACAGCCGCGGGCTGGAGATGGGAGAGGCCGAGCGGCAGGCCCCCGAGGACGGCCCGAGCCTGACGCTGTCGATCGACGCGAAGCTGCAGGGCGCCATCGAGCACGCCTTCGCCGGTCGCGCCGGTTCCGCGGTCGCCCTCGATCCGTGGACCGGCGAGATTCTGGGCATGACCTCGACGCCGGCCTACGACCCGAACGAGTTCACCACCGGCATCGACCCCGAGCTGTGGGCCAGCCTCGCGACGGACCCGAAGACCCCGCTGATCAACCGCGTGATCCAGGGCGCCTACTCGCCGGGCAGCACGTTCAAGGTGATCGCGGCCACCGCCGCGCTCGAAGAGGGCCTGATCACGCCGGAGACGACGTTCTACTGCCCGGGCTACCTCAACGTCTACAACACCACCTTCCACTGCAACGCCCGCTCGGGCCACGGCACGATGGACCTGCGGCGCGCGATCGCCCACTCCTGCAACGTCTACTTCTACCAGGTGGGCATCCGCCTCGAGATCACCCGCCTCGCCAAGTGGGCCAAGCGCCTGGGGCTGGGCGCCCCGACCGGAGTCGACCTGCCGCACGAGCTGGGCGGGCTGATGCCGAGCCCGGAGTGGAAGCTGCGCGTGTTCAAGACCCCCTGGTACGCCGGGGAGACGGTCTCCGTGGCGATCGGCCAGGGCCAGGTCAGCGCGACGCCGCTGCAGATGGCACGGGTGGCCGCGGTGATGGCGAACGGCGGCATGCTGGTGCAACCGCACCTGGTGAAGGACGCGCCGGGCATGGCGCCGCAGCCCCTCGGGATCAAGCCGTCGACCATCGAGGCGGTCCAGGCCGGCATGCGGGCGGTCGTCTCCGAGGGAAGCGGCTGGCGCGCGCGGTTCCAGACGGTCGAGGTGGCCGGCAAGACGGGCTCCGCGCAGGTCGTGGCCAAGGCGCGGCTCGAGAAGTCGCCCGACTCCCCCGAGCTCCAGCCTCACGGCTGGTTCATCTGCTTCGCCCCTGCCGGGCATCCGACCATCGCGATGGCGGTGCTGGTCGAGCACGGCCGCAGCGGCGCCGAGTCCGCGGCCCCGGTCGCCCACGAGATCCTGGCCGAGTGGTTCGGGCTCGGCGGGCCGGCCAAGGCCGCGGCCAGCCAGGCCGCGCAGAAGGCGGAGGACTGAGGCGGTGGCGATCGATCGCCGGCTGGTCTACAACGTCGACTGGGTGCTGCTGGGCTCGAGCCTGGCCCTCGCCCTCACCGGCGTCGCGATGGTCTACTCGGCGACGCACGGCGGGCGCACGCCGAACCTCTACCTCAAGCAGCTGGCGCTGGTCGGCGCCGGTTCGCTCGCGCTGGTGGTGATGGCGTCGCTCGACTATCGCCGGCTTGCCGACCGCGCGGTGCTGCTCTACGGCCTGTCGGTGGTCGCGCTCGTCTACGTGCTGCGTTTCGCCCCGCTGATCGCCGGCACGCGGCGCTGGATCCTGCTCGGTGGCTTCCAGCTCCAGCCCTCGGAGCTGGTGAAGCTCGCGACCGCCATCTTCGTGGCCAAGGTGTTCTCCGACCTGCGCCAGGAGGTGCTGGGGCTGCGCGACCTGTTCGTGCCGGGCGCGGCGGTCGGCCTGCTGGCCCTGCTGATCGCGCGGGAGCCCGACCTCGGCAGCGCCGTCTGCCTGATGCCGATCCTGCTCGCGGTGTCCTTCCTGGCGGGCCTGCGCATGCGGGCGGTGGCGGCGGTCGCGGGCACGCTGGTCCTGGTCGCAGCACTGGCCTGGCCGTTCATGAAGGACTACCAGAAGACCCGCATCTACACCTTCCTCGACCCCTCGCTCGACCCGCGCGGCGCCGGCTACCAGAAGATCCAGTCGCAGATCGCGGTCGGCTCGGGCGGCCTCGTCGGCAAGGGCTTCACCGAGGGGAGCCAGGCGCAGCTGGGTTACCTCCCCGCGCGCCACACCGACTTCGTCTTCTCGGTGCTGGCCGAGGAGTTCGGCTTCCTCGGGGTGGTCGTGGCGCTCGGGCTCTACCTGCTGGTGCTGTGGCGGATGCTCGAGACCGCGCGGCTCGCGCGCGACCGGCTCGGCGCCTTCATCGTGGCCGGCTACACCGCGAGCTTCGGCTTCCAGGTCGTGTACAATGTCGCCATGGTCGCGGGGCTCGTGCCCGTGAAGGGGCTCCCGCTGCCCCTCATGAGCTACGGGGGCTCTTCGGTGCTGTCCTCGCTCATGGGCATCGGCCTCGTCCTCAGCGTCCGGATGCGGCGCTTCGCGAATTGACGTTGCCGGCGGATGCCTCTGCCGCGGCCTGCGCGCCGCGACGGGACGGAATGACCAGAGACCTCATCGTCAGCTCGACGCCGCGCGAGACACGGGTCGCCCTCCTCGAGGAGGGGTCCGTGTCGGAGCTGTTCATCGAACGCGAGGCGCAGCGCGGGATCGTCGGCAGCATCTACAAGGGCCGCGTCACCCGCGTCCTGCCGGGCATGCAGTCGGCGTTCGTCGACCTCGGCCTCGAACGCGACGCCTTCCTGCACGCCGCCGACGTGTTCGAGGAACTGCCCGAGAACCTGCTGACCGCGGACGAGGTCGACACCGCGCGCGCGGCGCCGATCGAGGACAAGCTCCACGAGGGCCAGGAAGTCGTGGTCCAGGTGGTGAAGGAACCGCTGGGGACGAAGGGCGCGCGCATCACGTCCCACGTCTCGCTGCCGGGGCGCTACCTCGTGCTGATGCCGACGGTCGAGCACGTTGGCGTCTCGCGCAAGATCACGGACGAGGACGAGCGGCGGCGCCTGAAGACGGTGCTGAAGGAGTTCCGCGAGGAGCGCGGCGGGGGCGGCCTGATCGCGCGCACCGCCGGCCAGGGCCGCGAGGCCGAGGCCTTCCTGCGCGACGGGCGCTACCTCTCCCGCACCTGGGACGAGGTGCGGGCGCTCGCCTCGCGCCAGCGGGCGCCGGTGCTGCTGTACCGGGAGCCGACGCTCGTCGAGCGGTTGCTGCGCGACCTGCTCTCCGACGACGTGGCCTCGATCCGCCTCGACAGCGAGCGCGAGTTCCAGCGCACGCTCGAGCTGGTGCGCGCGCTCGAGCCCGCGCTCGAGCCGCGCGTGCGCCTGCACGACGGCCCGGGCGGGATCATGGAGGAGCACGGGGTCAGCGCCGAGATCGAGCGGGCACTGCGCTCCAAGGTCTGGCTGCCGGCGGGCGGCTACATCGTGATCAACCAGACGGAGGCGCTGGTCGCGATCGACGTCAACACCGGGCGCTTCGTCGGCAAGAACCAGCTCGAGGAGACGCTGCTCAAGGCGAACCTCGACGCGGTGCGCGAGATCGTGCGCCAGATCCGCCTGCGGGACCTCGGCGGGATCATCGTGGTCGACTTCATCGACATGGAGGAGCGCAAGAGCCGGCGCGAGGTGATGCGGGCGCTCGAGCAGGAGCTGCGCCACGACCGCTCGCCGACCAAGCTCCTGTCGGTGAACGAGTTCGGGCTGGTGATCCTGACGCGCAAGCGCGTCAAGCAGTCGCTCGAGCGGCTGCTGATGCAGCCGTGTCCCTATTGCTCCGGCAGCGGGCAGGTGAAGAGCATCGGCACGGTCTGCTCCGAGATCTACGACGAGGTGCGCAAGCTGGCCGGCGACATGCGCGGCCAGAGGCTGGTGCTGCGGGTGAACCCCGAGGTGGCGCGCGCCCTGGGCGGCGAGGAGAGCTCGGTGCTGAAGAGCCTCGCGGCGCTGACGCGCGGCGAGGTCAGCCTCCAGGCGGACCCGCTCCTGCACCAGGAGCAGTTCGACGTGGTCGCGGTCTGAGGTGAGCGGCGAGGGCGGCGGTAACGCGGCCCTGGTCGCCTTCGTCGACGCGGTCGAGGGGGTGCTGCGCGCCCGGCGCGGCGTCGACCACGTGCTCTCGCCGCGCGACTTCGCCCTCGCCCGGTCCTGGCACGAGGCGGGGATCCCGCTGGCGGCCGTGCTGGTGGCGATCGACCTGGCGTTCGAGGCCGACCCGCGCACGAGCAGCCTGGGCGCCCTGCGACGGCGGGTCGAGGACCTGGCGACCGCGGGGCCGCGCCAGGGCGCGGCGGCGCGCGACGTCGAGCGCCTGGCCCTGCCCGAGCTCGGGGCGCGGCTTGGCGAGCTGCGCGAGCGGTTGATCGCGCTGCCGGGTCGCGTCGCGGCCGGGGTGCTGGCGGATGTCGAGGAACTGGCGGGCTTGGTCGCGGTGTCGCAGCGGCCCAACTGGGTCTACCTGCGGTCGCGGCTGCGCCACGTGGACGAGGCGGTGGCGGCGATCGCGGTCGAAGGGTTGCCGCCGGCCGAAGCCGAGGCCTTGCGCGGCGAGGCGACCCGCGCCGCCGAGCGTCATCGCGGGCGCGTCGACGAGCGCGCGTTGGCGGAGGCGGTCACCCGGCTGGTCCGCCTGCGAGCCCGCGAGCGGCTGCGGCTTCCGCGCGTCAGTCTCGACTGACGAACAGGCCGTGCCGGGTCAGGTCGACCCGGCCGCCGCTGAAGCGCACGCCCTCGCGGCGCAGGCGCGCGACCTGCTCCAGCCCGGCCGGACGGTCGCCCAGCGAGATGCGTCCGCCGGCGCCGACCACGCGGTGCCAGGGCAGCCGCGCGTGGGCCTTGCCGTCGAGTGCCCGCAACGCCCAGCCGACGGCGCGTGCGCCCCGCGTGACCCCGAGGAGCGCGGCCACCTGGCCGTAGGTGGCGACGCGTCCGCGCGGGATGGTGCGAACGACGTCCCGGACCCGCTCGAAGAAGCTCGAGCCGCCTGCCGTCACGGCCGGGGCGGCGGAGCGGTCTTCGGCTTCTCGGTGCTGGGCGGCACGACGCGCTCTGGAGCGGCCTGCGGGGTCGTGGTGACCTCCTCGTCCGCGGCGGGGGGGACGAGCGGCTTCTTCTCGGTCGGGATCACGATCGTGTCGGCGCCCGAGCGGCTCGAGGGCCTCGAGGAGGCTGCCCTCCGGGATCGGCCCGGTGAGCTGCAGCGGCACCTCGCGTACGCGCAACTCGATCGCGGCGCCCTTGCGCAGCTCGGCCATGTAGCCGTCGTACTCCTTCTCGAAGCGCGACATCATGATCTTGTCCCGGACCCGCTCCTTGGCGGTGTCATACGGGGTGGTGCTGCCCTCGGTCTTGGCCACCACCTTGACCAGGCGGTAGCCGTCGGCCACCTGCAGCGGCTCGGAGACACCCCCGACCGGCAGCGCGAAGGCGACCTTCTCGAGGGCGGGGTCCATGTCTCCCTTGGCGATCTGGCCGATGTCGCCGCCGTTCGCGCGGGACGCCGCGGCCGAGTGCTGACGGGCGAGCTGCTGGAAGTCCTCGCCGCCACGGGCCCGGGTCGCGAGCTGGGTGGCGGCGGCGAGGCCGCCCGCGTCCTCCTTGACGAGGATCTCCTGCAGGGTGACCGTGGGCGGCTTCGTGAAGTCGGTGCCCTTGACCCGGTCGTACTCGGCCTTGAGCTCGGTCTCGCTGACCGAGATCTTCGGCTCGATGTCCCGCTGCATCACCATCCGCTTCGTCATCGAGCGCTCGATGTTCTGCCGCAGCTCGCCGAAGCTCAGCCCCTCGCGCTCCAGCGCCTGCTGGAACTGGTCTTCCGAGGTGATGTTGTTCTCCTTCTTGATCGAGGTGATCACCTCGTCGACCAGCTCGGGACGCATCTTGAGCCCGGCGTCCTCGGCCTTCTGCAGCAGCAGCAGCTCGTCGACGGCCTCCTGCAGGATCTTGGCGTTGTTCTGGCGCAGGAAGGTGCCGATGCCCGCCGGGTCGACGCGGGCGGCCTGGGCGGCCGCGATCTGGCGCGCCTGGAACTCGGTCAGCGTGATGATCTGGCCGTTGACCTTGGCGACGACGCGCTCGATGGTCTCGGCCGACAGCCCGCCCGGCGCGGCGAGCGCGCTAGGGAGAAGGAGGAAAAGGACGCAGAGCCGCCTCATGATTCACCTTGGCCCGAGCCATCACCGCTGCCACGAAAGCCCGCTCGGCCGCGGCCCTCTTGTCGCGGGCGAGGCGGTCGCGGATCCTCTCGCGGGCCTCCGCGAGCGGGATCTCCCGGGCAGCCTGGCGTGACTCGACCCTCAGGACATGATACCCGAGCGGGCTCTCGACCGGTTCGGACACGCCCCCCTCGGCCAGGCCGAAGGCCGCGCTCTCGAGCTCGGCGGGCAGCTGGCCGCGGGCGAAGGAGCCCATGTAGCCGCCCACCGCGGCCTCCGGACCCTTGGACTGGGCGCGGGCGATCTGGTCGAAGACGCCCGGGTCGCGGGTCTTGACGAGGCGTCGCTTCACGTCGCGCGCCTCGTTGAGCGAGCCGACCAGCACCTGGCGCAGCGACACCGTCTCGGGCACCCGCAGCTCGCTGGCGTGGGCCGCGTGCCAGGCGAGCACCTCGGCGTCGCTGACCTGCGC
>JBGASI010000659.1:0-2435 GCA_044229815.1 Vicinamibacteria bacterium
AAGACGCTCGGGATCCTCGGGCTCGGCAACATCGGCCGCCAGGTGGCGCGCGCCGCCGAGGGCATGGGGATGAAGGTCCGCTTCTTCGACACCCGCGAGGTCGCCCTGGAGGTCGGCCAGGAGTTCGGCTGGGAGCTGGCCAGCAACATGGCCGACCTGTTCCGCCGCTCGGACGCCGTCACGGTCCACCTCTCGGCCGAGGACGTACACGGGCGCTCCAACGCCGGGATCCTCACGCGCGAGCTGCTCACCCAGCTCGGCGCGGACATGCCCGAGTCCAGCCCGCGCCTCTTCCTCAACCTGGCGCGGGGCTTCCTGCACGGCACGGGCGACCTGCTGGACGCCGTCCGCGAGCGGAAGATCCGCCGGGCGGCCGTGGACGTCTACCCCGACGAGCCGCGCGGCAAGGAGCCCTGGCACAACCCCTACCAGGACGAGCCGCGCGTGGCCGTCACCCCGCACCTGGGGGCCGCCACCAACGAGGCCCAGCCGCGCATCGCCCGTCGCGTCGCCCAGACCTTCCGCTCCTTCGCCCGCTTCGGCAGCGGGCGCGACTGCGTCTACAGCCCGCGCACGCGGCTCGGGCTGATCGAGGACGGCGACGAGGGGCGGGTGCTGCTGGCCGTGACCCACAGCACGGCGCGCGGCACGAAGCGGGCGATCGACGAGGCGATCTACGAGGGCGGGGCCAGCAACCTGTCCAGCGTCCACAAGGACTTCGAGCACCTGGGCGTGGCCTACGATCTGGCGGCGCTGGACCGGCCGCTGACCGAGGCGGCGATCGCAGAGCTTGCCCGCAGCGCGGCCGCGCTGACCGGAGACCCCGCCGCGATCCGCAGCGTGCGGCAGATCACGCTGCTCTGATCAGGCGGGCGTGTCCGAGGGCGCGCCGTCGTCGGTCTTGCGGCGGGTCCGACGGCGGGTGCGCTTCTTCTTCTCGGCGCCGTCGGCGGCGGGGCCGCCATCGGCGGGGCCGCCACCGGCCTGCGCGGCGTCGGACGCCTCCTCGGTGGCCGCGTCGGGCGCGAGCGCGTCGGCCGGGCTGGTCTCGGCGGCCTGGGCTGCCTCGGCGGCGGGCTCACCATCGGCCTGCGCGGTCTCGGCGGGGGCCGCCTCGATCTCCTGTGCGGTCTCGGCGGGCGCGGCCCCTGCGGCCAGGGGCTCGCCCGCGGCCCAGGCGGCCGCCATCTCGGCGGTCTCGAACTCGATGGGCTCCGGCGGAGCGCCCTCTTCGCGGGCCTCGGGGCCGCCGCGACGATCGCGCCGACGATCGCGCCGGTTACGACGTCCATCGCGGCCGCCCCGGTCGCCCCGGTCGCCCCGGTCGCCGCGTGGCTCGCCGCGACCGTCGGCGCGACCGTCGCCGCGTCCGTCACCGCGGCCCTCGCGCACCTCCGCGCGTGGCTCGTCGCGGCCCTCGTCCCGGCTGTTGCGACCCTCGGCCAGATCATGCTGGATCCAGGCCACCATCTCCTCGACGACCGTGGTGTGCTCCTCGTCGCCGTACAGGAGCTGCGACAGGGCGCGGCTGTTGGAGATGGACTCGCCGAGCTCGGCCAGCCGGCGCACGAACCAGGCCGACAGGGCGTCGAGCAGACCCTCGCCGTCTTTGCGGATCTGGAAGGGTGCGGTGGGGCTGCGCACCGGCTTGCCGTCGGGGTGCAGCAGCTCGCCGGCGTTGGCCAGGGCGTGCAGCACGCTCTTGACGTGGCGCGCCGGCACCGGCGGGTCGGTGTCGCGGCAGCGCCGCGCGATGTCGCCCACGGCGTACATCAGCGTGTTGCGCTTCTTCTGGGCCATGCGGCTCTGCACGTGGTCGGCGAACTCGTAGACCACCGTGTGGCGGTACAGGCGGGGCAGGGGATCGGTGCCATCGGCCGCGAGGCGTTCGCGCAGGCGCGCGGCCTCGCCGTCCAGGCCGGGCAGATCATCTCCTTCGGCCTGAGCGGCCTCGGGCTCAGCGGGCGGCACCACCTCGTCGGCCGGCACCTCAACCCGCGCGCCGCCGCCGCGCTCGTCGCGCTTCATCACAACCAGGCCGCGGGACTGCGCCGCCTCCAGCATCCGGGTGAAGCTGGGGAAGCCGTACTCGCTCTCGTCGAAGGCGGGCTCTTTGCGGAGCACGCTGGCCTTGACCACGCTGGCGGGCACGCTGCCCGGCGCGTCGCGGGTCAGGCCGCGCACCGTCTCGGCGAGCAGGGCGAAGGCCTCGTCCTTGGTCAGGGTGCGGACCTCCTCGGACTCGGAGCTGTCGTCGTCGCTCTCGCGCGGCGGCTCGCGCACGGGCTCGCGCGGCGTCTCGCGCATGGGCTCCATGCGGCTGGAGCGCGCCGGCACGTGCGGCTCGAGGATGTCCTCCTCCTGGCGGATGACCGACTCGTAGAAGATGAACTCGTCGCAGGTGTCCTTGAGCAGGCCGCTGGTGCTGCGGCGCG
>JBGASI010000096.1:0-11163 GCA_044229815.1 Vicinamibacteria bacterium
GGGCTAGCGATCCTGAAGATGGACGGATCGGGACCGGGCGCCGCGTCCGCCTGGGCCGCCGAGCGCCAGGCCCACGCGCCGCCGGCCACGAGGGCCAGTGTCAGCAGCAGCGCAAAGGCGTTGGCAGGCCAGGCCGACGGCGCCGCGGGCTCTGCCGTGCTGGAGCGGCCCCCGACCGGCGCGGCCCCCTCGCTGGCGGGCAGCGCCCCTTCCAGGGACTCTGCGCAGCGGGCGCAGAACTCCCAGGTCGGCCGGTTGAGGGCACCGCACTTCGGACAGCTGACGCCCTGTCTCGACTTCATGGCCTCAAGGGTACACCCACCACAAGCTCAGGTGAAGCCTTAGATCCAGGCCCTCAACACCCTCCGGAGGCAGGACCGGACACCGTCCGCGCCCGAGGGGGACGAGGACCACGCCGGTCCCGGCCCCCCCCGAGGGTCCTGCGCTCGAGGAACTACTGCTGGCAGACGGACGAGCCGTAGTGGATCGTCGGCTCCGGCTGCCCCGGCTCACGGACGAAGATGACGTTGGCGGTCGCCGTCTGCGCGTTCGGCGGAATGCCCGGCGGGGGCGGGGCCTTCGGCGTGCCCTTCATCAGGCCCTCGTCCGCCACGAAGCTGCTGCCGGCCCGGTTCGGGTCGGGGTCGGCCGCCATGCCAATGGCGGCAATGCGGCTGTCGCGGAAGACCCGGTAGGCGTCGTCGCCGGAGGCGTTGAGGTCGTACGCCGGGTTGCCCGTCTCCGCACCGAGCGCGTAGACGATCGAGTCGAACTGCGAGCGGCAGGGGTACTCGCCTGTCGAGCAGGCGAGCGGCGTCGGCGGCGCGAACTTCGTGTTCGGCAGGCTGAGGCGGGTGCCCGCGAAGAAGACCCGCCACAGGGTCGTTCCCGAGCACTTGCCTTGCGTGATCGCCGTCGAGCACTCGAAGGTGCCGGTCGGCTGCACGGTGCCCCGGAACAGGGCCTCGGCCGTGTAGCCGCAACTCGCCTCCGCCAGGCCTTGGTCGAAGGTGCGAGCGAACTGCTTCGCAATCGGCGCGAACGTGGTGACGCCGTCGTCTGTGGCGGTGCCCGTGACCGTCAGGCTGGTGTCCGTCCCATCGTCTCGGAAGGTGAAGTTGCGGAACGGCCCGGCGGCGCGACGATCGGCACCCGCGGTGACGAAGATGAACGGTCCCTTCGTGTCGAAATCCGAGTCCGTGCGGGTGATCAGCGCCACGGCCGTGGCGACAGGCTGGTCGGCCCCCAGGTCCGCGGCCGGAATCGCGACGTCCGGGCGCGCGCTGAGGAACTTCCAGAGCCGGCCGTGCAGGTCGCCGATGTAGATGCGGTTGCTCTCGTAACTCCACGGGTGTTTGTTCGAGAGCACGTTGCTTTGGGAAATCACGCGGTTGTACGAGACCGAGTTCGCCACCAGAGCGTTCGGGTAGCTCAGGCCCGTGCGGGTCAGACCGTTCGCGGCCGCCGTCGTCTCGACGTCGACCGCGGCGATCACGTCGCCCGACAGGGCATCCAGGGCGTAGTGGGTCGTGCCCTCGCCCGACGCGCCGTACCCGGAGCCCATGAAGAGCGCGAAGTCGATCCCCGCCGGCCGGCGCGCCGTCACGTAGATGGGGTTCGTCTTGTCCTTGTTGACGTACGCGAGCGTCGGCACCGACCAGGTCTCGCCCATGTGCGAGTAGGCGGCCTGGTCGGCGGCGGTGTTGTTCACCGTTCCCGACACCGTGCCATCCTGCGTGTCCGGGTTCCCGCGGTTCCACAGCGGGATCGGCGGCAGCGTGTTGAGTGCGGTCTGCGTGTAGGCGCCCGGACCGGTCACGTCGAGCGCGGTGACGTACTTGCCCCCGATGCCCCGCCCGAAGTACAGGATCCGGCGCCAGACGCCGTTCAGGCTCGCCACCGTCACGCCGCCGATGTTCACGTTCGTCAGCGCGCCGGGCACGAACACGTCGCCGAAGCGCACCCCCCGCGCGAGCATGAACACGTGGTTGTTGCGGCCCTGGGGCTCGTTGGCGAGCCTCAGGCCGAGAGCGCCCAGCTGGTCGTAGGGCACGAAGCCCCACAGTTCCTCGCCGCCCGTCTCGGCGCAGCCCGACTTGGCGGGTGTGCAGTTCGGCCCGGCGCGGAACGCGTGCAGCATGTCGTTCGCCGGCAGGTAGAGCACCGTCATCACCGGCTTGAGCGCCGCGCGCGTGTCGTTCTCGCCCTTCTGCACCGTGTGGTCGTCGTCCGGCAGGGTGAGGCCGAAGCCCTGCTTGATCTGGGTGCCCGCTGTGTCGGGATTCTGGCCCGCCGCGTTGCGCGGGCCGTTCTTGAAGAGCTTGTACTCCGCCACATAGGGCGTCGCCTCGGGCTCGTCCTCGCTTGGGAACGTGACGACGGCCGCGGTGGCCAGCTCGGAGTCGGCCAGCAGCCAGTCACGCGACTGGTAGAGCAGCGAGCCGACCGGCGAGCTGCCGACCGCCGCCGAGGTGCGGGCGAGGCCGCCGGTCGCGGGAACGGGCGCCGCGCCCGCCATGAACGCGAGGATCATCTCCCGCGACTCGCGCCGGATGGCCTTGAGCTTCGTCAGGGCCGTCGTGCTGCCGCAGTTCGCGGCCTGCACGTTGCTGCCCTGGCAGGCCTTGTACTTCGCCTGCAGCTGCGCCGTCCATTGCGCGGTGCAGTTCGCGTAAGCGGGAAGGAGCGTGCAGGTCGGCGTGTTGTCCGGCAGTCCGAGCTGCTTGTCCAGGCTGCCCATGGTCGTGTAGTCGGTCGGCGCGATCGCCGCCGGCGGCGGCCACAGCGCCACCCGGTTCGCCGCGGTGCCGGCGATCAGCGTGGCCGGCGTGAACGCGTAGACGCCGTTGCGGTCGTTCGAGTAGATGCGCCGCTTGATCCTGGCGGTCGAGCCCGCGATGTTGGCGTCGGTCGCCCCGCCGTGCAGCTGCGAGAACACGCACATGTTGGCCGCGCCGCTCGCCGCGTTCGTGTTGCAGGTGCTCATCGCCGTGCTGACCTTCGACCACAGCTTGTCGCCGGCGCTCCACTTGCACTGCCCGCTGCCGTCGCAGGGGTCGGGCGTCAGGTAGGGGCCGTCGTTCTGGTAGGCGCGCAACTGGCCGTGGAAACCCGGCAGCGAGAAGCTCGACACGAAGCGCGTCGGGACGATCGCCTGGTAGCGCGTCGAGGGGCTGCGGGCATCGAACGTCAGGGCGCCGCTGGCGATGTCGACGTACTCGAACACGGACTCGGTGATCGACTGCTGCGCGTTGAAGTCGCCGTCCGAGGCGCCCTGGTCGATGATCGACTGAAGCTGGGTGGCCAGCGTCGCGGCGTCGGGAGCGACGAACGCGTCGATACAGGTGGTGCAGGCGGCCCGCTTGGTCGTCAGCGTCGCGCTCGCGTCGGTCCAGCGCGTGCCGTCGTTCCCGACGGCCGGCTGCCCGGTCAGTCCCTGGCCGAGGCCGCTGCCGCCCCAGGCGATCCAGTTCAGCCGGTAGGGCACGCCGGCCGAGAAGGCTCCGCCGTAGCCGATGGCGTAGGTCTGCACGGAGGAGGCCGGCTCGTTGGCGTCGATGCGCGCATACAGCCGCTGGGCCGCGTACGCCGCGCGCAGCGCGTTGTTGTCCATGTTCGCCGCGTTGTTCCCGTCGGCGCGCGTGCCGCAGGTGTCGTCGCCGTCCGTCACGAACAGGACGATCGTCTTCTCCTTCGGGTCGCGGTGGTCCTTGATCGGGTCGAGCTGCCAGGGGGCCGGGCCCGCCATGCCCGTGGAGCCCGCCTGCCCCTGGTTCCACAGCTTGGAGAAGTTGCGCTCGACACAGGCGCCGAACGTCGAGGCGATCGTCAGCGAATCGAGCTTGCCCGAGGCGGGCGCGGCGTTGACGATGCAGGCGCCCGTGTTGTCGGGGGCGCCTTTGATGTCGATCAGGCTGTTCGCGATCGGCGTGTAGCCGCCCGCTTTGGCGCTCGGAGCGATGTCGATCGCCTGGACCTGCCAGCTGCCGTCGGCGTACTCGACGTAGTCGGGGACCCCGTCGGGCACGCCGTAGTTGGGCGAGCCGACGGCCGCCCCCTGCGTCGTGAGGTCCACCGGCAGCCCGCTAGCCTGGAACGGAAACTCGTTCTCGACGTAGGGGGCGACCTGCGCGACCTGCGTCGACGCCGGCGGCGACTGGAGGTCGCACGGGATCAGGCTGGACTTCGAGCGGAAGCCGCTGCAGCCGTCGCCGCCGCCCGTGGCGCGGTCGAAGCTGGCACCGGCGAACGTGAAGGTGGCGACCGATCCGGCGGTGTCGCCGCCGCAGTTGTTCGCGACGAGCTGCAGCGTGAGAGTGGGCGGGTTCGTCAGCGTCGGGGCGGGCGACAGGCCGGTCATGCCGCAGACCGTCCCGTCGGCCTGGACGCGGATCACCTCGCCGTTCCACAGGCGCCCGGCGGCGGCCTGGTAGAAGGTCGTGGTGACGCCTCCTGTCGTCGTCGAGAGCGTGAAGGGCGTCGTCATCCCACCGCCCGAGTTCCCGGTCGAGGCGCGATACAGCAGGCGGTAGGGCGCGGCGCTGCTGACGTCCCCGGTGCCGGCGGTCGTGTTGCCCGTCGCTCGCCGGCCGAGGGCTCCACGGATGCTGTAGGGCGTGTCCGCCCAGCGGATGCTGAACGACTTGGTCCCGGTCTGCCGGTGGAACGTGAAGAGGCCGGTGGCCGGCACGTAGGTCACCAGGTAGGTGTTCGAACGGCTGCCGGTGGTGCACGTCGCGGCGTTCATCCGGGCCGTCAGCTCGGCCGCGAGGTCCGCGCCCTGCTGGAAGAAGCGGGGCGTTCCCGAGACTTCGGCGTAGCAGACGGCGGCCGGGGCGGTGGGCTCACCGAAGTACAGCCGGCGCCACTCGGGCTTGATGATCTGCCACGACTGCAGGCCCCGCCCCAACGCGGTGTCACCACGCGCGGCGGTCACGAGCAGGTTGGCTCCGATCGCCGTCGTGGTCGCGTACTGGAAGCGGTTGCCGGTGGCGCTCGCCGTCTGGTTCAGCAGGGTGATGCTGTTCTGCGTGTAGGTGCCGAACTGGAAGCTGACCTTGTCCTGGTTGTTCTGAACGACCTGCTTGATGACCTGCTTGGCCTGGTAGATCTTCGAGCGGGGGTGATCCCCCGACTGGGTCTCGACGTCGTCGGTCGTGCCGGTCATCGAGCCCGAGCTGTCGAGCACCACGATGACGTTCGGGCGCACCTTCAGCTCGAGCACCTCGAGCGGATCCTGCCCGTACACGGGCGCAGGCACGCTGGCCGCCCGTCCGCGGTCACCCGCGAGGCCGAGCGCGACGACGATGACCGCGACGAACGTCGCGAGGCGGCGAATGAGGCCGGATCCGCGTGACTCCATGGATCTTCCTTCCTTCCGATCGGCGGCTGTGGGCACGGCGAGGTCGGGGCTCATCGCGCTCTCACCCTACTGGGCGCCCGTCGAGGCGAGGTTCCCGGCGTCGGCGCCGCCGAAGACGTTGGCGAGGCTGCCCGTCGCGCCAGCCGTCACCGGTGCGCACGGGTTGAAGTTCTCGCCCATCGGTGAGCCGCCCTCCTGGCCCTGCTGCTTGCCCAGCCCGCAGGGGTTGCCGACGTTGTTGAGCGAGAGGCCGAAGCGCGTCTCGAGGACGCGAACGGCCTGGTGCGCGCGGGTGAAGGCGTCGGCCGCGCCGGTGTAGGGCGCCACACCCTCCGAGACGACGATCAGCCGGTCGTTCTGCGTCTCGTCGCTGTACTGGCCGCCGTTCGTGACCCGCAGCGGGCGGCGGATCCACAGCGTGAACGCGCCGTTGACCACGCCGCCGGTGAAGGCGGAGATGTTCTCGTAGCGCGTGCCGGCCGCCTCGAGCACCCTCCCGTAGCCGACGCCACCGCGCACGTCGCAGTCGGCGTTCTCGAAGTCGCGGCCGCTGGCCGTGCCGCCCGGCAGCGTCGCCGCGCCGGGGTTCCAGGCCACGGCACGCACCTGCGGCAGCTGCGTCTCCCAGTAGGCGGTCTTGTCGGCCGCGTTGCTCAGCACGATGCGGGCGGCCTCGAGACCGGCCTCGGCGTTGTACTGGACCTGCTGGGCCCAGCGGTAGTTCGTCGCGATCTGGAGCTCGGTCGAGGTGGTGGTCGCGAGCGTCAGCCCCAGGAAGGTCAGCAGCATCAGCGAGAGGATCGCCAGGATGAGCGCGAAGCCCTGCTCACCGGCGCGACGGCGGACCGACTTCTGGACTCGGGTCATCGGATCTGGCTCCCCATCTGCAACTCGTTGAACGCGGCGCGCGGAGCGACCGTCGTCATCAGCTGGCCCCGCAGCGCGTCGGGCCCGGTGCCCCCGGCCTTCGTGACACCCGCGACGTTGGCCACGGGCTGGGCCCGCGCCGACAGCGTGATCCGCACCTGCCGCACGATCGTGTTCCAGGTGTCCACGACGGCGACGGGCGGCTGGCTGCGCCACACGTCGTCCCCGGCCAGGTACTCGATCTGGAGGTCCTCGATCCCGCGCGCCACCAGCTGCCAGCTCGAGCCGGCGCCCGGGAAGCCGGGCTCGCCCGGCTCAATGCCCGCGGCGCCCGCCGTGTTGTAGCGCCCGTTCTCGCTGCGCCACAGCGCCGGCATCGCGTCCTGCGGGTCGCCGACGTTGGGCGCGACGCGATAGCGCACCACGCGGCCGCGGTAGAGAAAGACGACGTTGCCGGCCGGCAGTTCGTCCGTCGACGCCGCCGGCAGCGCCACGTTCCAGGGCGCGAGGCCCGCGCCGAGCGACAGATTGCCGTTGTTGACCGCGGTGCCCGCGGTCGGGCAGGCGGCCGGGGCGCCGGCCACAGCCTCGGCGCGCTGGAGGGTGAAGTTCGTGTTGTTCGTGAGCAGCACCAGCCCCGGCAACTCGAAGCACGCCGGCACCCGCTCGCGCGTGATGAACAGGCCGGCCGCCCCGGGCACGGGCGCTGCGCTGCACACGGTCTGCGTCGGGCAGCGCTCGTCCACCGAGACTAGCTCGAGCACGTCGGTGTTCTCGGAGGAATCGCCCCCGTCGCCCGGCGCGCGTGCGGCCATGGCCACCGGGCCCATCGTCCCCAGGACCCCGCAGCCGTTGACGCCGGTGCCGGCGGCGCACGGCCCGCCGACGGCGGCCTCGTCGCGCGTGAACGCCTGCGCGAACGGCGGCAGCCCGGCCCCCGCGTTGAAGACGTCGCGGGCGATCAGGTCCATGGCGACCCGGATGTTCTGCTGGCGGTCGGTCAGCTCGGGCTCGCGCCGGAAGGCGTTGTTGTCGGCGGTGAGCAGGCCGAAGATGGCGCCGCTGACGATCAGCGTGATGGTCATGGCGACCATCAGCTCGATCAGCGAGAAGCCGCGTTCGTGGCGCATCATGGGACCTCCGGGCAGCCGCCCGTCGCCGGGTCGGCGTTGGTGCAGGCGCGGAAGGTGGTGAACTCCGCCCGGGACATGCGCGACGCGATCGCGCTGTGACCCTCGGACACGACCCGGATGTGGAGCAACCGTGGGTCGGCCGTGGCGGTGATCCACCAGTGCGTGTGCACCTGGCCCACGCCGGGCACGTTGTCGGTGCAGTGCCACTGATCGAAGGTGAGCGTCGTGTCCGTGCAGTCGAGGCCCCCGTCGTCGGTCGCCCAGAGCTCCCCGCCGGCGCTGAGGTCGGTGTAGGTCACAGACTTCAGCATCTCGAGGGCACGGGTGGCCGACGTGACCGCGGCGGTGCCCTGGTTCGCGACCGTGTTCGAGCTTGCCGCCACCAGCATCAGGTTGGTGACGGCCATCAGCCCGAAGACGAGCACGACGATGGCGACCAGGGTCTCGACCAGCGTGAAGCCGGCCTCCCCGCCGCGCGCGTTCGCTCTTCGCTGTCTCGGCATGTTCGGCTCCCTCACGGCTGGGGCAGCACTCGGCCGCCCGGAGCGATGCGCACCGTCAGTCGCAGGCCGGTGTTCTCTTCGAGCACCGTGGCCCGCACCCCGCCGGCCAGGTCCGGGTCGGGCTCGAAGAAGGTCGAGTCCGCGTCGACGGTGCAACGGGCCGCGTCCACGCCGGCGCAGACCGTGGCGGACGGCACCGCCGCCGCACAGCCGCTCACCCCGGGGCTGCAGAAGTTGCCCAGCCGGTTGAAGCGCAACGAGGTCGTGGCGTCGGCGGCGGTCGTGACGACGAAGCGCACGCCGCCCGGCAGTTCCTGCATCGGCGCCAGCTGCTCGCCCGCCGGCAGGTCCTCCTGCACCCAGCGGTAGCTGTCGAAGTCGACGATCACCAGCGACACCCCGGCGTTGGTGTTGGTCATGATCGCCTTGCTGCGCGCGGACTGCATCTGGCCGGCGAAGCCCTGCGCCGCGCCGCGGACCTTGTAGTTGCGGATGTACTGCCCGATCGCCGGCAGCGCCACCGCCGCCATGACGGCGATGATGCCGACGACGACGAGCAGCTCGATCAGGGTGAAGCCGCGGTCGGGCCGCCCGCGAACGCCGACATCGTTTCCCATGGCACCTCCACTACAAGCAAGTCTCGTTCCGATCCCGGTGAATCCTCGCAAGATGAACATCCTAGGACATCTTACGACTGCCATCGCTCCGTACGCTTCCATGGCGCCGAGCGCCGAACGTTACATTCGGTAGCGGACTGTTCAGGACTGCCGCTGGGCCCCGGGCAGGGCCAGCGTGACCCGCGCGCCCTGCGGGTGCCTGTTTTCGAGAGAGAGCTCGCCGCCGTGCAGCAGCACGATCTTCCGCGCGAGCGGCAGGCCAAGGCCGAGGCCCCCCGGTCGCGTGGTGTAGAACGGTCGGATCTGCGACGGGTGGTCGGGGGCGAGGCCCGGCCCGTCGTCCTCGATCAGGATCTCCACCGAGTCCCCCGCGCGACCCGCCAGGATCTCGACGTGCCCGCCCCCGACGGAAGCTGCCTCGACGGCGTTGCGCACCAGGTTCTCCAGCGCGCGCTCGAGCAACTCCTCGTCCGCGGCGGTCACCAGCGGCGACGCGAGGCCGTGGAGCGTCGCCAGTACGCCTTCGTGCGCGCGCTGCTCGCGGGCCACGACCCGCTCGAGCAGCGGCGCGAGGTCGGTCGGCGCCAGGTGCAGCTACTCGAGGCGCACGAAGTCCGTGAAGCGGCGCACCACCGTCTCGAGCGTCTCGCACTCCTCGCGGATCGCGCGGGCCGACGCCGTGGGGTCCTCGGGCAGGCCGGCGTGCTCCAGCAGGCGCGCGTAGCCGACGATCGTCCCGAGCCCGTTGCGCACCTCGTGCGCGATGCCCGCGGTCAGCTCGCCGGCGCGAGCCATCGCCTCGCGCTCGCGCAGCGCGTCCTCCATGCGCCGGCGCTCCTCGGCGTGGCGGGTCTCGGCCCGCTCGCCCAGGTCGCGCAGCCGTTCGAGGGCCTGCTCGTAGGCGTGCAGCGCCCCGTCCTGGTGCGCGGCCGGGAGGCCCGCGCGCCGCAGCACGAACAACCCGGCCACGGCGAGCGCCACGAGCGCCGCCGCGTTGCCGAGGAAGAGCTGCTGTCGCTCGCGCAGCTCGTCCTCGAGATCGCCCGCGGCGGCAGCGAGCCGCAGCACGCGGTCCGGGCCGTCGGCCGGCAGCGGCAGGAAGCACAGCGCGCGGGCGAGCGGCCCCTCCTGCGCGACGAGCGTCAGCGTGCCGCCGCGCACGACGCGGGCGAACTGCTCCGGCCGCAGCGCGCGGGCGACGGGCGCCGCCGCCGGCCGCGCGAACAGCGAGTGCCCCGAGCGGTCCAGGACCTCCACCTCGCTGGCCAGCCCCAGTTCCAGGGCGAGGATCGCCGTCTCGTTCCAGGCCGTTGGGCCACCGCGAGCGAGCGCTGCCTCGAGCCTGGGCCGCGCCTGCCCCACCCGCTGCTCCACGTCCTGCACGACACGCGCCTGCAGCCGGCGCACCGAGCGCACGCCCTGAAGCACCGACACGACCTCGAACAGGGCGACCAGCGCGAGGGCGAGCACGACGCCCGTGCGCAGCGACGAGCGGGGCAGCTCAACCACCGAAGACGTGCCGATAGCCGGCGAGCAGCTCCGGCCCCCAGACGACCACCGCGATCCCCGCGACACCGAGGAAGCTGCCGAGCGGCAGTCGCGACTGCCAGTCGCCGCGGCGCAGGGCCATGGCCGCGACGCCGACCAGCGAGCCGGCGATCGAGGCCAGAAGCACGGTCAGCAGCAGCTGCTCCCCGCCGAGAAACGCGCCCAGCATCGCCGCCATCTTCCAGTCGCCCTGGCCCAGGGCGTCGATGCCGCGCAGCCGCTTCCAGCCGAGCGCGAGCAGCGCGAAGGCGGCGTAGCCGAGGGCGGCGGCGGCGAACGCCGAGAGCGGCGAGAGCGGCGAGCCGGGCAGCAGGCTGGCCGCCAGGCCGCCGAGGGTCACCGGCAGCGTGACGGCGTCGGGCAGCAGCTGGTGCTCGAAGTCGATCAGCACCAGCACCAGCAGGGCCGTGACGAAAAGCAGCTCGACCAGCGTCCGCGCGCGCGGCCCGTGCAGCAGCGCCAGCGCCAGCCACAGCGCGCCGTTCAGGGTCTCGACCGCCGGGTAGCGCGGCGAGATGGGCAGGCCGCAGGCCCGGCAGCGGCCGCGCAGCACCAACCAGCTCAGGACCGGCACGTTGTCCCAGGGCCGGATCGGCCGGTTGCAGCGCGGGCAGTGCGACGGGGGGTAGACGATCGACGAGAGCTGCCGGCCGAGGTCCTTCAGCCAGCCGAGCCGGCCAGGCGCGGGCTCGTAGTCCCGCGGCAGGCGGTGGATGCACACGTTGGCGAAGCTGCCGACGATCAGGCCGACCAGCAGCGCCATGATCTCGAACAGGGGCGACTCGAGGAGCGCCGTCGGGTCGGTGGCGCGCATTCCGGCGGGATCTTGGGCGCGGCGGGTCGCGGAGTCAAGGCAGCTCGCTGTTAGAATCGCCTCCCGTGCGCGCCCTGGTCCTCCTCGCGCTGCTCGTCTCCACGCTGTTCGCGGCGCTGCTGCTGTGGACCACCGGCGGCCACTTCGTGGCCCCGATCAGCGACTTCTACGTCGTCGCGCAGTACGCGCGGGCGCTGGCCGAGGGACACCCGTTCCAGTACAACGCCGGCGACGCCCCGACGACGGGGGCCACGAGCCTGCTGCACACCGCGCTGCTCGCGGCCGGACACGCCGGCGGCGCCCGCGGCGAGTGGCTCGT
>JBGASI010000097.1:0-11146 GCA_044229815.1 Vicinamibacteria bacterium
ATGCTGTTCTTAGTGACACGTGTCAGCTCGTTGTGAGCGTTCCACTCGTAGCCCCAGTTGTCCGTTCCCTCGGTCTTTGAGGTGAGGTTTCCATTTGGATCGTAGGTGTAGCTCGCCGTGGCGCCGGACTCGCTGACGCGATAGGTGTTCGTGCGCGCGTTGCCCGAGGGGTCGGTGGCGGTGACTGCGACGTCGGTGTTGCCGGAGGCGACGGGGGTCTGGGCGCTGAAGGTGTTGGCGGAGGTGGTTTGGGCGGGCTGGCCGGCGATCGTGACGGAGGCGGGCTCGTTCGTGGTGCCGCGGAAGGCCAGCGCGCCTCCGGGGGCACGGCTGAGGAGCTGGTTCAGGCTGTTGAAGACCGCGCCGTTGGATGCGTCCCCGGTCTGGTCGGCCGTGCGGTTGCCGACGGCGTCGTAGGCGAAGCGCCAGCGCGAAGGCGTGCCGCTGCTGCGGTCCGCCGAGACGAGCCTGTAGGTAGCGTCGTAGCCGTAGTCCTCCGCCCAGTCGAGCGTCGTCTTGCGGGTCCGGTTCCCGACGGCGTCCAGCACGTAGGTGAAGCTGGTGATCGAGGTGCCGTTGCGGGCGGCGGCGAGGCTGGTCAGGCGAGACTCGCCGTCGTACCCATAGGTCGTGACGACGCCGTTGGGGTAGGTCATCGAGCTGCGGCGGGAGGCGATGTCGTAGCCGAAGCCGAAGACGCTCGTTCCGCGCGTGATGCTGGTCAGGCGGCTCTGGGCATCGTAGCCGTAGGTGAGGTGGAGTGCCGCGTCGAGCGAGAGCGTGACACGGTTCCCCGCGTCGTCGTAGGTGTAGCCGACGGTCGATGCGTTCCTGGTGCTGGCCTCCGTGGCGACGCGGTCCAGGTTGTCGTAGGTCCAGGTGAGGGTGTCCGTGCCGTTCGCAGCCGTGAGCATGAGGCCGTCGGCCGGGTCGTAGGTGTAGTTCACCGCCGGGGTCGTGTCGGAGTAGCTCTTGCGCTTGAGCCTGCCGTCGAGGAAGTACTCGAAGCTGGTGGTGACGCCCTTGCGGTCCGTCTTCTGCGCCAGCCGGCTCGACGTGGGGTCGTAGGTGTAGCTTTCGTAGTGGCCATCGGCCCTCGTCTCGCGGGTGACGCGGCCCTGGACGTCGTAGTCCCAGCCCGTCGCGTGGCCGTTGGCGTCGGTGAGCTTCGTCAGCCGGTCGCCGCCTCCCGAGCAGGCGGCGCAGGCCGCAGCCCCGTACTCGTAGAGGGTCGTCTGCAGCGCCGCGTCGCGGCTGGCCAGGGGCCGGCGCAGGGCGTCGTAGAAGGTCTGGGTCCGGCGCCCGAGCCGGTCCCGGCGAGCCTCGACGTCGAGCCACTTGTACTGCGTCTGTTCGTACGTCGTGTCCGGGTAGGTGACCTTGGTCACGCGGTCGAGGGCGTCGTAGTCGTAGGTCAGCACCAGCCCCGCCGCATCGGTGGACGTGCGCTTGCGGCCGTATCCATCGTACGTGAACGAGGTCGTGGCGCCCGGGACGGGTCCGGCGACGCCTTGCAGGTAGCCGTTCGTGTCGTAGGTGAAGGTGGTCGTCGGGCCCTGGCTGTGGCCCTGTGCCGGCGGCGTCGTCGCGGTGAGCACCTGGCCCGCGGCGTTGTACGTGTAGGTCGTCACCGCGCCACGCGCGTCCGTGATCGTCAGCGGCTGGTGCGCGCCGTTGTACGTGTAGCTCGTGAGGACGTCGTAGCTGCCGCCGTTCTTCTGCTTGACCTGCAGCAGGTCCATCCCTTCGCCGGTCGTGGGGTTGGCGTCGGGGACATTGTTCGTCCCGTACACGTAGACCGTCTCGCGCCCCAGCGGGTCTATGGCTTTGGTGGTTCTGCCTCGTGCGTTGTACTCGTAGGACCAGATCTGGGAGGTTCCGTCCTCCATCTGGCGGCCGACGCCGGAGGGCGTGACGTGGGTCCCGACGCTCTGGGTCGTCATTCCGGGGTACTTGTAGAAGGTCCGCATGGTTTCCAGCGGCTCCTTCTCATTCTCGATGACGCCCGCGGTCGTGGACAAGCTGTCGGTGTGGAGCCAGTGGATGAGCTTGGCCGCGTCCGTGATCCGCGCGAGCCGTCCGGCCGGGTCGTAGAGAAAGCTGGCGGAGCGCCCGAAGGGGTCGCTGACACGCGTGATCTTCAAGGGGTCGCTGGCCAGCTCGTAGGAAAGCGTCGTCACCTGGCCGATCGCGTCGGTGATCGCGACCAGACGCAGGTCCTGATCGTACGTCAGGTCCACGGCCTGCCCCTGGGCGTCGATCGAGCGCGTCAGGAAGACCTTGCGTGGGTAGCTCAGGGCCCCGTTGGGCTGCCCGTACACGTCGACACCGCCGCCCGGCAGCCGCCGCTCGTACAGCACCGGGTTGTCGGACACCTTGACGACCTGGGCCCGGCTCGTCGCGTTGAAGGCGTACTTGCGGGTCGTGCCGTTCCAGCCGCTGTGCGTCTCCTGGCCACCGCCGCGCAGATAGAGGTGAACCGGCTGACCCTCGACGGTCGGGTAGCCCGTGCGCCCGTAGATCAGGCCAAGGTTGAGCTGAAGCGATGCTCGCCAGACCGAGATGCCGTGGCTTTCGAGGAACACGACGAGCGGAAGGACGTTCTCGCCCGAGCCCCCGGCCAGGTAGGCGCGCAGCGCCCTCGCGAGCGCGCGGTTCTCCTCCGGCGTGGGCGTTCCCAGAACGGGAACAGGACCTTGTCCCGGATCAGGGGATGCAGGCTCGTGTCCGTCGCCACGTCCACCTTGCGGCCGACGAGGTCCTCCACTTCGCGACAGAACCGGACGAAGGCGAAGCCCGAGCGCGCCGGACGCCGAGCTCAGCGGCCGCGCTTCGGCAGGCCGGGGGCCTTCTTGCCCCTGGCGGCCGGGGGCTTGCGGCCGCGGGCCGGGGCGGCGCGGCCGCCGAGGCCGAGGAAGGCCAGGACGAACGCGAGCGCGGCCACGACGAGCTGCCAGGGCGCGAGCCAGACACCGCTCACGGCCTCGCGCCACCAGGCGGCGAGACCGAGGGCAATGAGCGCGACCAGGGGCGCGGCCGCCAGCAGGAGCGCCCACCAGCGCCGCGTGAACGGCAGCAGCAGGTGGGGCACCAGGAAGACCCACAGCGCGACGACGGGGTCCGTCCACAGCAGCACGGCGAACGCCGCCGCCTGCAGCGCCCGCAGCAGCAGCGACCCCGTGCCCGCCGCGAAGCCGGCGCGCAGGCCGGGCAGCAGGCTGAGCGCGCCGAGGCCGAGCAGCCAGGGCCAGCCGACGACGTGGCCCAGACCCGCGAACCACGCCGGTTCGGCCGCGGGTCCCCTCGCCCGCTCGAGCGCGCGGGCGACGCCGAGCGTCGCCTGGCCCATGCGTGCGAGCGCGGCCGCGTCGAGCCGCTCCGCCACGTCGCCCGGCTTGTGGTACTCGGGGTAGAAGGCCGAGAAAGACGAGTCCGAGAGCATGAGGGCGGGCAGGCCCGCCTGGGCGAAGGAGAGGTCGTCCCCGTAGAGCTGGACGCGGAAGGCGCGCACGGTGGGCTGGTAGAGCCAGGACAGGCGGGGATCGCCCAGGCGCAGCGGCTGGCCGGCCGCGCGCGAGCCGGCGAGCGCCGCCTCGACCAGCCAGCCGGGGGTGATCACCGTCGCGCCGGGCGTCCGCGGGTCCGCGTAGGCGATCGGGTGCGCGACCGGCGTGCCGCCGGGCCAGCCGCTCATCTCGATCGCCAGCATCGCCACCACGCCGCGGGCCCGCGGGCCGAGGCGCTCGAGAAACGCCCGCGAGCCGGCGGTCTGCCCCTTCCCCGTCTCCCAGGCCTCCTCGCCGTCGAACGAGGCGAAGACGAGCGTGCGCGAGCGCGAGCCCTCCTGGGCGAGGGCGCGCGCCACCTCGAGCAGGACGCCGACCCCGCCCGCGTCGTCGTAGGCGCCCGGGCCGCCGGCCACGCTGTCGTGGTGCGCCCCGATCACCACCATCTCCTCGCCGGGCGCCGGCAGCACGCCGACCACGTTCGTGCCCTGGACCCCGTGGCGCTCGAAACGCTGCAACTCGACCTGCGACAGCCCGACGGCGCGCATCTGCGCCGCCACGTACTGCGCCGCGGCCTCGTTGCGCGTCGAGCCCCAGGGGTGGGGCCCGAGCGCGGCGAGCGCGGAGGCGTCGCGCAGCGCCGCGGCGCCGTCGATCGAGGCGACGAGGAGGAGGCCGAGGAGGGCCGGCATCGGGGCGCGATCATAGCAGGACGCGTTGGCGGCGGTCGCGTCGTCTTGCTAGACTCCCCGCACCCCAGCGGAGGAGATGAAGATGCGCACCGGTCTGGCCTGGCTCGCCCTGGCGCTCGCCGCCGCCCCGCTCGCCGCCGGCACGTTGCACGGCCGCGTGCAGATCGTCGAGAAGGGCGGCAAGCCGGCCGAGGACCTCGCAGACGCGGTCGTCTGGGTGGAGGGCCCCAAGCTGAAGCCCCGCCCGGCGTCCGCCACGATCGTGATGAAGGGCAAGGCCTTCGTGCCGCGGATCGCCGTCGTGCCGGTCGGCGGCACGGTCGAGTTCCCGAACGCGGACCCGGTGTTCCACAACGTGTTCTCCGTGTCGGGCGAGAACCGCTTCGACCTCGACCTCTACAAGAAGCCGAAGAGCGGCGCGCGCACGTTCGATCACCCCGGGCTCGTGCGCGTGTACTGCAACATCCACCCGCAGATGAGCGCGTTCGTGGTCGTGCGCGACAACCCCTTCTGGGCCCGCGTGGCGAAGGACGGCACGTTCACGATCGAGGACGTGCCCGCGGGCTCCTGGACCGTGAAGGCCTGGCACGAACGCTCCGGCGAGGCGGCTCAGCCGGTCACGGTGCCCGCCGACGGCGCCGTCGAGCTGGCGCTGGCGCTCGATGCCTCGCGCTTCAAGCGGGCCCCGCACAAGAACAAGTTCGGCAAGGACTACGACGCCGGTGAGCGGTACTGAGGACCCGATGCGGCTGACACAGAAGATCCTGCTCTTCACCGGCGGCCTGGTGGTGGCGCTCGCCGTCGCGACGCTCGCCTTCACGACGCTGCAGGCCGACCGCCTGGCCCGCGCCTCGATCCGCCAGGGCCTCGACGAGACGCGCGAGGTCTGGCAGACGGTCCAGGCCGACCGCTTCGACAAGCTGCGGCTCGGCGTGCGCGTGCTGGCGAACGACCCGCCCTTCAAGGCGGCGCTGGTGGAGACCGACCAGGCGACCGCCTTCGACACCATGCGCGAGCGCGGCCGCGACGTGGCCGCCGCCTTCATGCTCGCGACCGACGCCTCCGGCCGCCTGGTGGCGCGCACCGACCGCCCGGGCACCGGCGGCGCCGACCTCTCGTCCGACCCGATCGTGCGCCGCGCGCTCGAAGGGGAGGAGTCGGCCACGCTGTGGCGCCAGGGCGACCAGCTCTTCACCGCGGTCGCGGTGCCGATGACGATCGGGCCCGAGCTCGTCGGCACGCTGGTGGCCGGCTACGGGCTCGACGAGGCCGTGGCGGTGCAGCTGCGCAAGCTGACGCACAGCGAGATCGCCTTCGCCGTCGAGGATCCGGGCCAGGCGCCCCGGCTCGCGGTCTCCTCCCTCGGCACGCGCGAGCCGGCGCTCGCCGCGGCACTCGGCCAGCCGCAGATCGCCGCCGCCGGTTCGGAGCCGTTCGAGACGGACCTCGCCGGCGAGGCCTACGTCGGCCTGCGCATCCCGCTGAAGACCGCGGCCGGCCAGGCGATCGGGTCCGCCCTGGCGCTGCGCAGCCTGTCCGCCGAGACCGCGGCCTTCCGCCAGTTCCGCAACAGCCTGATCCTCGTCTCGCTCGGCGTGATGGCGCTCGCGCTGCTCCTGGCCTCGCTCGCCGCCAGCCGCGTCACCCGGCCGCTGCGGCGGCTCGTCGACCTCGTCGAGCGCGTGCGCGACGGGACCTACACCGGGGCGGTGAACGTGCCGGGCAAGGACGAGATCGGCGTGCTCGGGCGGGCCTTCAATGGCCTGCTCGCCGACCTGCGCGAGAAGGACCAGATGATCGCGTTCCTGCGCGAGGGCATGTCCGCGGCGAGCCGGGTCGAGGCGGCGACGCCCGGCGCCGCCCTGTCCGCGCAGACGCCGGCCGACCGCTCGCCCGACCCGGACGCGCCGACGCTCGCGAGCGACGCCCCGACGCTGTCACCGGCCACGGCGGCGACGGCCGTGGCGATGACGCGCGGCCAGGTGTTCGCGGATCGTTACGAGATCCTCGGCACGCTCGGCAAGGGCGGGATGGGCGTCGTCTACCGCGCCCGCGACCGGCAGCTCGACGAGGTGGTGGCACTCAAGCTGCTGCGGCCCGAGGCCGTCGCGAGCGACCCGACGATCCTCGACCGCTTCAAGCAGGAGATCAAGCTCGCGCGCCGGATCACCCACCGCAACGTGCTGCGCACCCACGATTTCGGCGAGACCGCGGGCGTGCCCTACATCTCGATGGAGTACTTCGACGGGGTCACGCTCAAGGACCTCGTGCGCAACCGCGGCGCGCTGCCGCTCGGCGTGGGCCTGATCATCGCGAAGCAGATGTGCCACGGGCTCGCCGCCGCGCACGAGACGGGCGTCGTGCACCGCGACATCAAGCCGCAGAACATGATGATCCTGCCCGAGACGGGCGACCTCAAGATCATGGACTTCGGGATCTCGTGCCTCTCGTCGGTGCAGGCGGGGGCCTCGGGGCTGACGACCGCGGGCACCGTGATGGGCACGCCCGACTACATGCCGCCCGAGCAGGCGCAGGGCCACCCGGCCGACTTCCGCTCCGACCTCTACTCGCTCGGGGTCGTGCTGTTCGAGATCTTCGCGGGCCGCCTGCCGTTCCGCGGCGACACGGCCATGGCCGTGGTGCTCGCCCACGTGCAGCAGGCCCCGCCGCGGCCGCGCGGCCTCAAGCCCGCCCTGCCGGTCGAGCTCGAGGCCGTCATCCTGCGCGCGCTGGAGAAGGACCCGGCCCGCCGCTGGCAGACGACCGACGAGCTGCTCGACGCGTTGAGCGCCGTGTCCTCGCGCGCCGAGGCCGCCTAGGCCCGGCTAGACCCCGGTCGCGACCGCCGCCGCCGCAGGCGCTGCGGCGGCGCGCGGGGCGTGGGCCGCCTCGAGCGCCTGCGCGAGGTCCGCCCACAGGTCGTCCGGGTGCTCGAGGCCGACCGAGAGGCGCAGCAGGCTGGCCGAGATCCCGGTCGAGGCCTTGGCGCTCTCGCTCATGCAGCGGTGCGTCAGGCCGGCCGGGTGCTGGATCAGGGTGTCGGTCGCGCCGAGGCTGACGGCCGAGACGATGATCTTCACGGCGCCGAGCACGGCGCCGGCCGCCTCGAAACCGCCCGCGACCTCGAACGCCAGGACGCTGCCGGGGCCGGCCATCTGGCGGCCCAGCAGCTGCCCCGGGTCGGCGCCCGCGAGGCCAGGGTAGTGCACCTTCGTCACCTGCGGGTGGCGCGCCAAGCGCTCCGCCAGCATGCGGGCGCCGTCCTGGGCGGCCCGCACGCGCAGCGGCAGCGTCGGCAGGCCGCGGTGCAGCAGGAACGCCGCCATCGGGTGCAGCAGCGCGCCGGTCGCGACGCGCACCTTGCGCACGCGCTTCGCCCACGCCTCGTCCGTCACCACCATGCCCGCGATCACGTCGCCGTGGCCGCCGAGGAACTTGGTCGCGCTGTGCAGGACGAGCGTGGCGCCCAGCTCGAGAGGCCGCTGCAGGACGGGCGTCATGAACGTCGAGTCGACGAGCACCGGCACGCCGGCCGCGTCCTGCACGGCCTGCCGGATGTCGACGAGGTCGAGCGTCGGGTTGCCGGGCGTCTCGAGGACCACGAGGCAGGTGTCGGGGCGCAGCGCGGCGCGCAGCCCGGCGGGCGTCGTGAAGGTCACCTCGTGGCCCAGGAGGCCGCCGGCCAGGAGAGCGTCCGAGCCGCCGTAGAGCGGGCGCACCGCGACCACGTGGTTCTTGCCGGGCTCGCGCGCCGCGAGCAGCACGGCGGTGAAGGCGGCCATGCCGGAGGCGAAGGCCACCGCGGCCTCGGCGCCCTCGAGCGCGGCCAGCGCCGCCTCGTAGCGCGCGACGGTCGGGTTGTGGAAGCGCGCGTAGATGGAGCTGCCGGTGGGCGCTCCGCCCTTGCCCATGGCGTCGATCGAGGCCGTCGCCTCGTCGAGCGGGCCGGTCGGGTACGTCGTCGAAAGGTCGATCGGCGGCGCGTGGACCCCGATCTCGCCGAACTCGTCGCGGCCGGCGTGGACGGCCAGGGTCTCGATCGAGTGGGGCGCCTGGCGCACGTCGTTCGGCTTCTCCATGCAGGCATGGTGACGATTCGGTGTATCGTGCGTCAATCGAATTGACTGCGGAGGTACAGGCCATTGGCCGCCCTGAACCGAACCGACTTCGCCATCCTGGCGGCGCTCCAGAACGATGCTCGGCTCTCGAACAAGGAGCTCGCGGCCCGGGTCGGCCTCGCGCCCTCGAGCTGCCTCGAGCGGGTGCGGCGCCTGCGCGCCGAGGGCACCCTCCTCGGCTTCCGGGCCCTCGTCGAGCCGCGCGCGCTCGGCATCGCCATGCAGGCGCTCGTCTTCGTGCGCCTCGCTCGCCACGCGCGCCAGCAGGTCAAGTCCTTCCGCCAGCACGCGCTCTCGCTGCCCGAGACGATCGGCCTCTACCACGTCGCCGGCCAGCACGACTTCCTCGTCCACGTCGGCGTGCGCGACGCCAACCACCTGCGCGACCTCGCGATGGACGCCTTCACCAGCCGGCGCGAGGTGGCGCGGATCGAGACGCACCTGATCTTCGAGCACAGCCCGAAGCCTCAACTGCCGGTGCTCGTGGAGGCGCCGCCCGAGCGGCGGCGCTGAGAGCAGCGCGCCGAACGCTCAGGCCCGGGCGCCGAGCTCGGCCGGGAAGACGGCCGGCTCCACGATCCGCAGCCCTGCGTAGCCGTCGAGCGGCGTGAGGTGCCGGGTGTTGCCGGTGACCACCCAGCGTGCCCCCCCGGCGAGGGCCGTCGCGAGGTAGACGTTGTCCGACGGGTCGGCCTTCACCACGTCGATGGCCGGGAGGAGATCGGCCGGCACCATGATGGCGCTCGCCATGGCGCACGACCAGCAGGCGGGCGTCGGTGCGGAACTTGCCGGCCAGCTTCGGGTACTCGATGACCCGCGGGCACTGTGAGCGAGCGGCGCCAGTGGTCGGAGAGCCCAGCGCGACGATCTCCTGGATGTCGCTGACGAAACGCGCAAGGGCAAGGGCCCCCCCGCATGCGCGGGGATCGCCCCGTCTGCGGGCTATAATCCGCCACCCCAGCCTGGACACTCGACGCGTCGAGGAAGCCTCACAAGAACCGGGACCCATCGGCATGCTGCAGATCGACCACTTGCGCAACACGTGCGGCCCGCTGATCGCCGTGGACGACGTGTCCTACCGCGTGACGCCGGGCCAGCTCGTCGGGCTGCTCGGCCCGACCGGCGCGGGAAAGACCACGACCGTGTCGATGGTCGCGGGCCTGGTCACGCCGGAGCGCGGCGCGGTGCTCATCGACGGTGAGCGGCTGCGGGGCGACACCGATCCCAAGAAGCGGCGCATCGGCCTGGTGCCTCAGGATCTGGCGCTCTACGACGAGCTCAGCGCGCGAGACAACCTGCGCTTCTTCGGCGCCCTCTACAGCCTGACCGGCGGCGAGCTCGACGCGGCGATCGCCTCGGCACTCCAACTGGTCGGGCTGGCCGACCGCGCGCGCGATCGCGTGAAGTCGTTCAGCGGCGGGATGAAACGCCGGCTGAACCTCGCCGCGGGCCTGCTGCACGACCCGGACGTCCTGCTGCTCGACGAGCCGACCGTGGGCGTCGATCCGCAGAGCCGCAACGCCATCTTCGACCACCTCGAGCTGCTGAAGGCGCGCGGGAAGGCCCTGCTCTACACGACCCACTACATGGAGGAAGCCGAGCGCCTCGCCGACCGCATCGTCGTCATCGACCGCGGGAAGGTGATCGCGGACGACACGCTGGCCGGGCTGCGGTCGCGGGCGGCGTCCGCTCCGGACGGGGGCGTCACGAGCCTCGAGACGGTGTTTCTCAGCCTGACGGGAAGGAGCCTGCGCGACTGATGGCCCTCGCCCCGCTTCGCGCGATGATCCGAAAGGACCTTCAGCTCTTCTTCAGCGATCGACGTTCCGTGATCGTGAGCTTCGTCGTGCCGATCGTGATCGCCTCGTTCTTCGGCTCGCTCTTCTCGGGGCCGGGGAGCCGCGAGCGGGCGCGGATCGGCGTCGCCGTCGTCGACCAGGACGGCAGCGCGATCTCGAAGGCCATCGTGGCCGGCGCGCAGGCGGACGAGAACTTGAAGCTGACGATGCTGCCAGCCGACGCGGCCCGGGACCTGGTGCGGCGCGGCGAGACCAGCGTTGCGGTCGTCATCCCGGCGGGCTTCGGTGATGAGGCGGGTGCGGCGTTCTTCGGAGGCGGCAGAAAGCCGTCGCTCGACTTCCTCTACGACCCTTCGCGCAACATCGAGCTGGCGATGGTCCGCGGGATCATGACTGAGCACGTGATGCGGGCGGTGAGCCAGGAGATGTTCGGCGGCACGCAGGGGCGAGTCCTGATCGAGAAGACCCTGCCGCAGCTCGACGCGTCGGCGCTGCCTGACCAGCAGAAGCGGGCGCTCCTGCAGCTGCTGCGGTCGATCCGGGACTACAACAGCCAGCCGTCGCCGGGCGCGCAGGCGAACGCTGCTCCGCCGGTCCTCACCATGCCGTACACCGTGCAGGAGGAGCCCCTGACCGCCGGATCGAACGTCGCCTACAACGGCTACGCCCACTCGTTCGCCGGCATGGGCATCCAGTTCCTGCTGTTCGCCATGGCGAACCTCGGCGTCGAGATCCTGCTCGAGCGGCAGCGCGGGCTGTGGAAGCGCCTGCGCAGCGCGCCGGTCTCACGGCTGACCCTGCTGACGGGCAAGGCGGCGAGCGGCACGCTCGTCTCGCTGATGATCCTGGCCGTCTCGTTCGCCTTCGCGATGGTCGCGTTCGGCGTTCGGATCCAGGGCAGCTGGCTGGGGTTCCTGGCCGTTTCGCTCGCCTGCTCGCTGATGGCCGCCAGCTTCGGCCTGCTGGTCGCTGCCCTCGGCAGGACCCCGGCCACGGCCCGGGGCATGACGACGCTGGCTGTGTTGATGATG
>JBGASI010000660.1:0-2420 GCA_044229815.1 Vicinamibacteria bacterium
TGCCCGGTCTGCGACGCCTACCACTTTGTCCGCCCGATCGTCCCCGAGGTCGTCGACCCACACACCGGCGCCCCGATCACCACCGGCTTCGGCGTGCTCGTGCTCAGCGAGCTGCGCCCCTTCACCGAGCTGCAGGTGCTGCTGCGCTACTGGACCGACGACATCGTCGAGATCACCGGCCCCTGCATGCTCGCCGACCTCGGCTTCCGCTTCCGCGGCCGCCGGGCAGACAGCCTCGCGCTGGCCCGCCCGCACGCGGCTCCGATCTACGTCGGCGCGCTGCAGGTCGGCGAGGTCGTCGCCGAGCTCCCCGACGTCGCCCAGGCCGTCTACCCCTGGGCCGCCTTCGCCCACGACGTCGGCGCCCCACGATTCAACCTGCGCAGCGACGGCCGAACCGTGACCGTGACCCTCGAGCTGCGCTACGCCCCCGAGCTGTTCCCCGCCCGCGCCGCCCAGGTCTGCGCCGAGGCCCGCGAGCGCCTGTTGTCCGCGATCACCGACCTCGCCGCGCTGGTCGACGCAGGCCTCCACGGGCTCGTGGTGAGCGCCTGCGGCCCCGGAGCGCTGACGGCCCCGGCGAAGATCTAACAGCTGTGGCCGATGAGCAGCCCGCTCTTGCGAGCCACCCGCTCGAGCGCCGCCTTCGTCAGGTCGCTCTTCACCTGGCTGCTGAGCCCGATCCGCGACGCCCCGAGGTACTTCGACAGCGCCTCGGCCGAGCTGCCGGCCCCCGCGCTCGCCGGCTGCAGCAGCTTGTCGACGCCCTCCTTCGCCGTGCCGATCAACATGCTGCGCTCCTCGTCCGTGAGGTCGAGCTGAGCCAGCGCCTGCGGGTCGTCCGCGACCTGCGTGCGAAACGGCTTGTTCTCGAGCATTCGCGTCAACACCTTGGCAGTCGTCTCGGCAGACATGATCACACCTCCAGCCCGGGAAGCGTCTGCCCTGCCGCTCCGCGTGTCAACCGCTGTCCCTGCGTGATCACGATCGCGCCTCCGCGGCGCGCCACACATGCCGTACACCCGGTCTGTTTCATACACAGGGTCCGGCATTCTTTGCCGTCACACGGATCGTTGCCACGCAGCGGCGCGCGGGCCTTCACGTGGCGTCCGGCTCGGCAAGCGCAGCGCGCGAGCGATCGATGCGCAGCTTGATCATCCTCCGCTTGAGCGCATGCCGGGTGATGCCAAGCAGCTGGGCGGCGCCGACGATGTTGCTGGCCGCGTCGAGTGCCGCGACACACAGGCGCCGCTCGGCGGCCACGAGGTTGAAGTCTTCGAGGATGAGCTTCGGCAGAGGGCGGTCCATGACAGGGCTCATACGGCACCCGCCTGTTCTCGCGCAGATCAGGCAACGAGCGCACGTGTCGGCAACCGGGCGTCTCCGCAGGAGGACAGCCCCGCTAGCCGCCGCTCGGCTTGCCGTCGCGATCGATCGTGATCTCCGCCCCCGCCCGTCGCGCCTGCGCCTTGCCGTCCGTGAACTCCCCGATCTCGTCGAAGCTGGCCGGCACGACCTCGGCGCCGGTCTTGTCGAGCAGCCCCCACTTGCCGCCGACCATGCTGCAGTGCTCACCACCCTCTTCGCAGCGGCGCGTGCAACCGTCGCAGAACGCCGCCCGCTCGCCCGCGAAGGGCCGGGCGAAGCTGTAGCGCGCCGGGATCTTCTTGTTACCGGCCGCATCGAAGAACCCGATCTTCTCGCCGTCGACGAAGCGGGCCAGGCCCTCCGAGAACTCGTCAGGGCCGTTGTCGAAGAGGAACGGCCGCAGCAGCGTGGTGCCGTTGCCGTCGATGCAGACCCAGCCGTCCTTGTCGGCGCCGCAGGCCATGCCGCCGGGCGAGAACTCCTGCGCGACCTGAAACCGCGGCGGCACGACGACCTTGCCCTGCGCGTCCTTGAAGCCGACGAGCTCGCCGTCCTCGAAGCTCTTCCAGCCGACCGTCGACGGGCGCGCCGGCGCGGCGATCACCGGCTGCGCGGGCGCTGCCGGCACGGAGGGCGCTGCCACCGGTGCTGCCGTCGGCGCCGGGCTCACCGCGACCGCCGGCTTCGCGGCGGGCGCCGCCGGCGGTGAGCAGCCAGCGAACATGGCCCAAAGGACAGACGGCGCGACCCAGACGCGGCAGGACATCAGCCGATGGTCAGCCCGGGCGCCATGCGCGGCAAGACAATTGTCGGCGCGACCCCGCGCCCCGCGACCCAGGCTCGACCGCCACCGTCGCACCCGGCGTGTTACGGTCACGACCATGCTCGACTGCAGCGCCTGCGGCCGCGAAGACATGAGCAAGGCACAGCTCCCCTTCGCCCAGCAGGAGGTCCTGCTCAGCGACTCCCACGAGGGCGCCTCGCTGTGTCTGTGCAGCGCGTGCGGCCGCCTGTTCGTGCGCGTCTGGCGAGAGGTCGGCGGCTGGGAGATC
>JBGASI010000098.1:0-11136 GCA_044229815.1 Vicinamibacteria bacterium
CGAACGACCCGGCGTTCTGGCAGGTCGCCGTCCGCGGCCGCGAGCGCCTGGCGGCCACGCTGGCCGCGCAGCGCCCGCAGGCCGAGCTGTACCGGCAGCTCGCCACGCTGCGCACGGACGTCCCGCTCGCCGAGGACCTCGAACAGCTGGCGTGGCGCGGCGCGCCGCGCGAGGAGTTTACGGCGCTGTGCGACTCGATCGGCGCCAGGGATCTGGCCGGCCGCGTCCCACGCTGGCGCTGAAGCGCGGGCCGCGCGGCCGGCGCGCTACTGCAGGTCGCTGTTGCTGACGAAGGCGAGGCGGCGCCCGTCGGGCGACCACGACGGCACGTTGATCGTGCCCTGGCCGCCGTAGACGTAGGCGATCACCTTCGCCGGGCCGCCCCCAACGGGCAGCAGGCGCAGGTAGACGTGCTTGTAGTACGGGTGGTCGCCGGGCGGGACTTCCTTCGGGAAGGTGATGAACGCGATCCACTTCCCGTCCGGCGAGAGGTGCGGGAACCAGTTGTTGTGCTCGTCGTTCGTGACCTGCTCGGGCTCGGAGCCGTCGGCCTTCATGCGCCAGATCTGCATCGTGCCGCTGCGCACGGAGTTGAAGTAGATGAAACGGCCGTCGGGCGAGTACTCCGGCCCGTCGTCGAGCCCGGCGTGCTTCGTCAGGTTCGTCTCTTCCCCGCTGCCGTCCGCCGCCATGCGGTAGATGTCGTACTCGCCGCCGCGGCCACCCGTGTAGACGAGGAAGCGGCCGTCCGGCGACCAGCCGTGCATGTACGAGGGCGCGCGCTTCGTGATCCGCTTCGGGGTGCCGCCCCGCGACGGCAGCGTATAGACGACCGACTGCCCGTCGTCGGCGGTCTGGTCGCTGATCCCGAGGCGCTCGCCGTCGAAGGACAGGACGTGATCGTTGTTGTTGCGCGTGGCGAAACCGGTGTCGATCGGCGTGCGCTCGCGCGTGGCCAGGTCGAAGCGCACCAGCCGGCCGCGGCCCTCGGAGCGGCCGCTCGTGTTGTAGATCAGGGAGCGGCCGTCGCGCGTCCAGTTCGGGGCCTCGAACGGTTCCGCGGAACTGAAGACGACCTGGCGGTCGCCCGTGGCCACGTCGAGCAGCTCGAGACGGCTCCCGATGTAGTCGCGGTACGGCACGAAGCCCTCGCGCGCCGGCCGCGTCAGGCGGACGTTGCGGAACGAGGCACGCTCGACGACGGCCGGGTCGTGCGAGCAGACGAAGATCCCGACGTAGACCTCCTCGCCGAGCGCCAGCCCGGCCAGCTCCGTCGTCTGGAAGACGTCACCGAAGCGCGCGGCGGACAGCGTCAGCGTGTCGCCCCGGCGCTCGAGCTGCACCACCTGGGGCCCGCTCACCGGCGAGCGGCTCTCCTCGGTCACGGCGCCGCTCGTGCGGCGGTACTGCAGCGAGGTGAGCCCGTCGCCGTGCACGGCCGCGTCCGCGTAGGGCGAGTCGCCGTCGAGGCTCGCGCGCACGATGACGCCCGCCTTGCGGTGCGGGTTGACGCCGGTGCCGAGCAGCTCCACGCGCGCCTGGATGATGAAGTCGCCCTTCAGGCGCTGCCAGGCGAAGTGGAACTCGTCCTTGGGTCCCCACATGTTCACGCCAGCGCCGGAGAGGACGTACTCCTGCGCGGCCGCGTCGTAGCTGGCGCTACCGGCGAGCGCCGGCGCTCCCACGTCGCCGTGGCCGGCGAAATCGCCCAGGCCCTGGGCCTGCGCCGCGGCAGCGGCGAACGTGATGGCGAGGAGCAACGGCAGGACGGGTTGGCGGGACATTCGGGGCCTCCTGGTGGACCGGACGGCGGCTCGTCATTCTACTTGCCCGCGCGCGCCCGGGGCCGCCGCTCCCGATCCTGGCCATCACAGTAACGCAGCCCTGGGCAGGTACAGCGTGGCTACGGCTTGACCACGCGGGCGGTCTTCACGAAGTCGAGCCGCGGGAACGACCCGCGCAGATAGGCGTTGCCCTCGGCCTGGGCGCGCCCCTGGTCCGGGCCCCGGCCCTGGGGCGCGCCCTCCCCGTAGCCGGAGTACAGCGCGTCCACCACGGCCAGGCCCTCGACGACGGCGCCGAACGGGGCAAATCCCTGAGAGTCGAGGCCCTGGTTGTCTCCGAAGTTGATGAAGAGCTGTGTCGTCCGCGTGTCCGGGCCCGCCATCGCGTAGGTCAGCCGCCCGCGCCGGTTGGACTGGGTGACCGGGTCGTCGGGGATGCGCGCCCCCCGCCAGGCGGCGTTGACCCGAGGGTCGCCGTTGATCCCGAACTGGACCATGAAGCCCTCGATCACGCGGAAGAAGACGACGTCGTCGTAGAAGCCGGCGCGCACGAGGTTGTAGAAGCGGTCGGCGCCGCGGGGCGCCCAGGCGCGGGTCACCTCCACGACGAACGGGCCCTTCGTCGTCTCGAAGCGCACCCGGAACCGCTCGGGCGCCCGCTCGGTGGCGCGCGAGGGGTCGAGCAGGGCGGCCCCGGCCGCGCTCGCGCCGGGCGGGGGCGTGGGGACAGCGGTGGGAGCCGGGGTGGGCGTCGCCACGAGCGCCGTCGGTGACGGGGAGGGCGCCGGCGTCTCCGCGCGCCGGCAGCCGCCGGCCAGCGCCACGCCGAGCATCAGCAGGCTTGCGATTCGAGCTTTCATCGGGCACACCTCAATCGTCCAGGATCGCCCAGAGTCTAGCCCGCGGTTACAATCCCCGTAAACCATGCGCATCACCGCGATCCGCGCCACGCCCGTCACCGTGCCCCTCGAGGCGCCGCTGCGCCACGGCAACGGTTGCCACTGGGGCCGCTTCGTCCGCACGGTCGTCGAGGTCGAGACCGACGAGGGCCTCGTCGGTCTCGGCGAGATGGGCGGCGGGGGCGAGAGCGCGAACGCCGCGTTCAAGGCGCTCGAGAGCTACCTCCTGGGCCGCGACCCCGCGCGCATCGAGGAGATGCGCTTCCTGATCGCGAACCCGACGGCCTCGCTCTACAACAACCGCACGCAGCTCGTGGCGGCGCTCGAGTTCGCCTGCCTCGACGTGCTCGGGCAGAAGTGGGGCGTCCCGGTCAGCGAGATCCTCGGCGGGCGGCTGCGCGAGCGCGTGCCGTTCGCGTCCTACCTCTTCTTCCGCTACGCGGACGCGCGCAGCCGGGAGGGCGAGGTGCGCACGCCGGAACAGCTCGTGGCCTGCGCCCGCGAGCTCAAGTCGCGGCACGGCTTCACCACCCACAAGCTGAAGGGCGGCGTCTTCCCGCCGGAGTACGAGCTGCGCTGCTACCGCGCCCTGGCCGAGGCCTTCCCCGGCGACCGCTTCCGCTTCGACCCGAACGGCGTCTGGTCCGCCGAGCAGGCGATCTGGTTCGGCCAGCAGATCGAGGACGTCCGCAACGACTACCTCGAGGACCCGGTCTTCGGCCTGCACGGGATGCGGCGCGTGCGCGAGAAGGTCCGCATGCCCCTCGCGACGAACACCGTGGTCGTGAACTTCGAGCAGCTCTCGGCCAACGTGCTCGACACCGGCGTCGACGTCATCCTGCTCGACACCACGTTCTGGGGCGGGATCCGCCCGTGCGTGAAGGCGGCCGGCGTCTGCGACACGTTCCAGCTCGGCGTCGCCGTGCACTCCTCGGGCGAGCTGGGGATCCAGCTCGCCTCGATGCTGCACATGGGCGCGGTGCTTCCGAACCTCAGCTTCGCCGCCGACGCCCACTACCACCACCTCCGCGACGACGTGATCGAGGGCGGCCGGCTGCCCTACGCGGACGGTTCGATCGCGGTGCCGACGGATCCGGGCCTCGGCGTGAAGCTCGACCGCGAGAAGCTCGGCCGCTACCACGAGCTGTTCCTGCGCCTCGGCGGCTACCCGTACGACCAGGACCCGCTGCGGCCGGGCTGGACGCCGATCGTGCCGAACGACCGCTTCGCCGACCCGGACGACGCGCGGGTGCCGGAGATCCCGGCCTGAGCCCCCGCTCGCTCGCCCTGCTGCTGCTGCTCGCCGCGCAGGCCGCGGGCGCGCGGGCCGAGGACGGCTACGAGCTGTGGTTGCGTTACCGGCCGATCGCCGACGCGGCGCAGCTCGCGCGCAGCCGCGCCGCGATCCGCGCGCTCGCCTTCCCGGCTGGCTCCCCGACACTGGGCGTCGCGCGCGAGGAGCTGCGCCGCGGTCTGCGCGGGCTGCTGGGCGAGGACGTGCCGCTCGCCGACGCGACCAGCGACGGCACGCTCGCGGCCGGGACGCCGGCCAGCCTGCCGGTGCTCGCCGCGCCGGAGTTGGCGGCGGACCTGGCGCGCGCGGGCGAGGAGGGCTTCGTCCTGCGCACCGTGGTGCTGGCAGGCCAGCGGACGACCGTCGTGGCCGCGAACCGCGACGTCGGCGTTCTCTACGGCGTGTTCGCCCTGCTGCGGCGCCTGCAGACGGGGCAGGCGATCGACGCGCTCGGCAGCGTGGAGTCCCCGCGCGTGCGGCTGCGCGTCCTCGACCACTGGGACAACCTCGACCGCACGGTCGAGCGCGGCTACGCGGGCTTCTCGCTGTGGGACTGGCACAAGCTGCCCGGCTACCTGGACCCGCGCTACACCGACTACGCGCGCGCGAACGCCTCGCTCGGCATCAACGGCGTCGTGCTGACCAACGTCAACGCGAACGCGACCAGCCTGACCGCCGAGTACCTCGAGAAGGCCGCGGCCCTCGCCGGCGTGTTCCGGCCGTACGGCATCCGCGTCTACCTGACCGCGCGCTTCAGCGCGCCGGTCGAGATCGGCGGCCTGACGACAGCCGACCCGCTCGCGCCCGAGGTCGCCGGCTGGTGGCGGCGCAAGGCCGACGAGGTCTACGCCGTGATCCCGGACTTCGGCGGCTTCCTGGTGAAGGCGAACTCCGAGGGCCAGCCGGGGCCGCAGGACTACGGCCGCAGCCACGCGGACGGCGCCAACCTGCTCGCCGACGCGGTGGCGCCCCACGGCGGCGTCGTGATGTGGCGGGCCTTCGTCTACTCGCACGAGGCGCCGCAGGACCGCGCGAAACAGGCCTACGAGGAGTTCGCGCCGCAGGACGGCCGCTTCCGGCCGAACGTGCTCGTCCAGGTGAAGAACGGGCCGATCGACTTCCAGCCGCGCGAGCCGTTCCACCCGCTGTTCGGCGCGATGCCGAAGACGCCGCTGATGCTCGAGCTGCAGCTGACCCAGGAGTACCTCGGCTTCGCCACGCACCTCGTGTTCCTCGGCCCGCTGTTCGAGGAGGTGCTGCGCGCCGACACGCACGCGCGCGGCGAGGGGTCGCTCGTCGCGCGCGTGGTCGACGGCACGCTCGACGGCCACGCGCTCACGGGCATGGCGGGCGTCGCGAACGTGGGCGGCGACCGCAACTGGTGCGGCTCGGTCTTCGCCTGCGCGAACTGGTACGCGTTCGGCCGCCTCGCCTGGGACCCGGGACAGGACGCGCGCGCGGTGGCCGACGAGTGGACGCGGATGACGTTCGGCAACGACGAGGCCCTGGTGCGACCGGTGGTCGCGCTGATGCTGGGCTCGCGCGAGGCGGCGGTCGACTACATGACACCGCTCGGCCTGCACCACCTGATGGCCGAGGGCCACCACTACGGGCCCGGGCCCTGGGTCGACAGCGCCTCGCGGGCCGACTGGAACTCCGTCTACTACCACCGCGCTGACGCCGCGGGCGTCGGCTTCGACCGCAGCGCGAGCGGCAGCAACGCCGTAGCCCAGTACTTCCCGCCGGTGGCGGAGGTGTTTGGCGACGTGCGGCGGGTGCCGGAGACCCTGCTGCTCTTCTTCCACCACGTGTCCTGGGACCAGCGGCTGGCCTCGGGCCGCACGCTGTGGGAGGAACTGGTGCGCCGCTACTACGGCGGGGCCGAGGCCGTGCGTGGGATGCAGGCGACCTGGCGCGGCCTCGAGGGCCGGGTCGACCCGGAGCGCTACGAGCAGGTGCGCGCCTTCCTGGCGATCCAGGAGCGGGAGGCGCGCTGGTGGCGCGACGCCTGCGTCCTGTACTTCCAGACCTTCTCGCGGCGCGCGCTCCCCGCGGGGCTCGAGCCCCCGGAGCACGATCTCGCCTACTATCGGTCGATCCGCAGTCGTTACGTGCCGGGGAACTGAAGCCATGGCCCCTTTCGAGCTGTCAGGACGCGTCGCGGTGGTGACCGGCGGCTACGGTGTCCTCGGCGGCAGCATGGCCGAGGCGCTCGCCGCCGCCGGGGCGAAGGTCGCCGTGCTCGGGCGCAGCGCCGCGGCCGCCGAGGCTGGTGCCGCGAGCCTGCGCGCGGGTGGCGCCGAGGCGCTGGCGCTCGTCGCCGACGTGCTCGACGAGACGGCGCTGCGCGCGGCCTGCGACCGCCTGCTCTCCGCCTGGGGCCGCGTCGACATCCTCGTCAACGCGGCCGGCGGCCACGTGGCCGAGGCCCGCACCGACCACGTCTCGGCCTTCACGATGTCGCTGCCTGCCTTCGACGACGTGGTGCGCCTGAACCTGCACGGCAGCGTCTACCCGACGCTCGTCTTCGGCGAGGCGATGGCGCGGCAGAGGAAAGGCAGCGTCGTCAACGTCTCCTCGATGGCGGCGACGCAGGCCGTCAGCGGCGTGCTGGGCTACTCGGTCGCCAAGGCGGCGATCGAGAGCTTCACGCGCTGGCTGGCGGTGGACCTCGCGCGCCGCTTCGGCGAGGGGCTGCGCGTGAACGCGATCGCGCCCGGCTTCTTCGTGGCCAAGCAGAACCGGGCCGTGCTCCTCGGGGCGGACGGCGAACCGACCGCCCGCGCGCGGGCGATCCTCGCGCGCACGCCGATGGGCCGCTTCGGCGACCCGGCCGAGCTGCAGGGGCCGGTGCTCTGGCTGTGCGGCGACGCGGCGTCCTTCGTCACGGGCGCCGTGATCCCGGTCGACGGCGGCTTCAGCGCGGACAGCGGGATCTAGGACGGCAGCGAGGTGGCACGATGACGCTCCCCCGGCACTGGCAGGACTTCCTGGTGGCGGCCCGCGGCGGAAAGCCCGAACGCGTGCCCACGGCCCTGATCATCGACAGCCCCTGGCTGCCGGGCTACGCGGGCATGCACACGCTCGATTTCTTCCTCGACACCGACGCCTGGCTCGACCTGCACCTGCAGGTCGAGGCGCGCTTCCCGGACGTCGTCTTCCTGCCCGGCTTCTGGGTCGAGTACGGGATGGCGAACGAGCCGAGCGCGTTCGGCGCGCGCATCGCCTGGCGCGCGGACCAGCCGCCGGGATTGCGGCACCTCGAGCTGCCGCCGTCCGAGTGGGCGGGGCTGCCGCGCCCCGACCCCGAGACGGACGGCCTGATGCCGCTGGCGCTGCGCCGGCTCGAGCGCCTCGAGCAGGGCGGCGGGCTGCCGGAGCCGCACCGGATCCGGATCGTCGCCGCGCGCGGCCCGCTGGCGGTGGCCGCGCACGTGCTCGGGACGACGCCGTTCCTCGAGGCGACGGCCGTCGAGCCCGAGGCCACAGCGGCCGCGCTCGAGGTCTTCACCGACACCGTGATCGCGTTCCTGCGCGCCCAGCTCGCGCGGCTGCGCGAACCGGTCGGCATCCTCGTGCTCGACGACCTGCCGGGCATGCTCTCGCCGCGCGCCTTCAAGGCGATCGCGCTGCCGTGCCTGCAGCGGGTGTTCGACGCCTTCCCCGACCTGCTGCGCATCTACCACAACGACACGCCCTGCCCGCACCTGCTCCCGCACTTCGACCAGCTGCACTGCGAGGTCTGGAACTTCAGCCACGAGATGGACATCGCCGCGGTGCGCCAGGCGGTCGGTCCCCGCCTGGCGCTGCTCGGCAACGTCGCCCCCCTCGGCACCATGGTCCGGGGCACGCCGGAGCAGGTGTACGCCGAGGCCCGCGCCTGCGTCGAGAAGGTGGCGGGCGCGGGCGGCTTCATCCTCTCGGCGGGCGGCGGGCTCTCGCCCGGGACGACGGCCGGGCACATCGACGCCCTCGTCCGCGCGGCGAAGGGCTAGAAGCTGTAGCTGGCGCTGATCCCGCCGTAGAAGCGCGCGTCCTGCTTCGGCATGATCGTGCGGTCGAAGCCGTCGGTGTAGCCCACCGTCCCCCAGATGCTGCCCTTCTCGCCGAGCTTGTACGAGAGCTTGCCCGAGAGGTTGTAGTGGTAGAGGCCGCCCTTTTCGCCGGCGTAGTAGGTGGCGAAGCTGTCGCCGGCGTAGCCGGCCTCTCCCTTGAGCGTGAGGGCCGCCTTCTCGCCCAGGGCGAGCTCGCGCTCGAGCGCCAGCAGCAGGAAGCCGGAGTCGATCTGCTCGACATCGTAGTAGAACGTGACCGTCGGCGTGGCGAAGGCGAACTCGTGGCTCCAGGCGGCGGTCAGCTCGCGCGTGCTGGGCTCGCCGACGGTGAACACGTACTCGATGTAGCCCACCGAGAAACCCTTCGGCAGCTCGGCCGTCAGGGTGAAGTCGACCTCCGAGAACTGGTTCTTCTGCACCTGGCCATTCCAGTCGTCGAGGTTGAAGTTGCCCCACACGTTGACCGTCAGCGGCACCTTGCCGAGCGAGAAGCCCGAGACGTCGAGCGTCGGCTGGAACACGGGCCCCTTGGCGAAGGTGAGGCCGCGCCAGATGTAGGCCGAGTAGAAGTCGCCGGTGAGCGTGGCCTCGGCCGCGAAGGCCGGGACGCACAGGAACAGGAGGGCCGCCGCCACGGCGGCCCCCACGAGGGATGTCGGTTTCATCGAAGCTTCCTCCGGGCGCGCTACTTGGCGGCCTTGATCTGGTCCCACACCTTCACGTACCGGGCGTTGTCGGCGCCGAGGTCACGGATGACCTCGCTCTTCGCCCGCACCGCGGGGTCCATGAAGACGGCGGGGTTGTCGCGTATCTCGGCGTCGAGCTTGGCGTACGCGGGTTTGTTCGGGCACAGGTACGAGATGAAGTTGCTGTTCTCCGCGGCCACCTCGGGCTGGTGCAGGAAGTCGATGAAGGCGTGGGCGAGCTTCACCTCCTTCGCGGACTTGGGAATCACCAGGTCGTCGCAGGCGACGCTCGTCCCTTCCTGCGGGACCAGGAACGCCACGTCGGGGTTCTCCTTCTGCACCTGGAGCACGTCCCCGCTGTAGCCGTGGACCAGCAGGAACTCGCCGCTGGCGAGCCCGGTCTTGTACTGCTCGTTCTCGAACTTGGCCAGGTTCCTCTTCCAGCGCGCCACCACGGCGCCGGCTTCGCCGAGCTGCTTCTCGTCGACGGTGTTGAGGCTGTAGCCGAGCGACTTGAGCGCCGCGCCGATCGTCTCGCGCATGTCGTTGAGCATCGTCATCCGGCCCTTGAGGTCGGCGCGGTCGAGCATCGCCCACGAGGCGACCGGGTCCTTGACCTTGCTCTTCAGGTACGCGATCCCGGAGTTCGTGAGCATGTAGGGGACCGAGTGGTCCATCTGCGGGTCGAGCGCGATCTTCAGGTACTCCGGGTCCACGTTGGCGCGGTTCGGGATCAGGCTCGGGTCGAGCTTCTGGAGCAGGCCCTGCGAGTGCAGCACGCTCACCATGTAGCTCGACGGGGTGACGATGTCGTAGCCCGTGGCGCCCGCCTTCATCTTCGCGAACATCGCCTCGTTCGAGTCGAAGGTGTCGATCACCACCTTGCACTTCTGCTGCGCCTCGAAGCGCTGCACCAGCTCGGGCTTCACGTAGTCGGCCCAGGTGTAGACGTGCAGCACGGGGACGGGCTTCTGGCAGGCCGCAGCGAGCGACGCCGCGGCGAGGACGACGGCGAGGGCGGCACGACGGGAGGTCATCATGGCTTCTCCGAGGGGGTCGTCAGGCGCTGGCTGAGCCAGACCGCGACGAAGGTCACGACCAGCAGCAGCGTGGAGAGGGCGTTGATCAGCGGCGGGGCGCCGTGCTTGATCATGCTGTAGATGCGGATCGGCAGCGTGGTGCTGCCGGGCCCGGCGACGAAGAACGAGATCACGAAGTCGTCGATCGAGAGCGTGAAGGCGAGCAGTCCGCCCGCCAGGATCCCGGGCGCCAGCAGCGGCAGCAGGATGCGCCAGGTGATCGTCCACCAGCCGGCGCCCAGGTCGAGCGCGGCCTCCACCACCGAGTCGTCGAAGTCCTGCAGCCGGCCGAGCACGACCATCGCCACGTAGCTGAGGCAGAACGTGACGTGGGCGAGGAAGATCGTGACGAGGCCCAGCTCGAGGCCGATCGCCGCGAAGAACAGCAGCAGGCTGATGCCCATCAGGATCTCGGGCACCACCAGCGGTGTGTAGACGAGCGTGTAGTGCAGCCGCTGCAGCTCGCCGCGGTAGCGGTGCAGCGCGATCGCGCCCGTGGTGCCGAGCACGACCGAGACCGCGGTCGCCCCGAACGCCACCAGCAGGCTGTTGACGACCGCCGGCCAGATCTCGCGGTGCTCGAACAAGCGGCGGTACCAGTCGAGCGTCGGCCCCTCGAAGCTGCCGCCGAAGCGGGCGCCGTTGAAGGAGTTGAGGACCACGACCGCGATCGGCAGGTAGAAGAAGGCGAGCAGCAGCCAGGTGACCGCGAGGGGCAGGCGGCTGCGCCTCACGCGTCCTCCTCGATGATCGCCTCCGCCCGGCGCTTCTGGGCCTGCAGCACCAGCACGGCGGCCATCGGCAGCAGCACGGCCAGGATCAGGAACGCCGAGAGGGCGCTCGCGTGGGGCAGGTTGCGGTCGACGAAGACGCGCTGGGCGATCTTGTTGCCGAGCATCTCGCCGCCCGGCCCGCCCACCAGGTCCGGGATCACGTAGGAGCCGAGCGCCGGGATGAAGACGACCAGGAAGGCCGTCAGCAGCCCGCGCTGGATGCCGGGCAGGAAGATCTCGAAGAACGCCCGCAGCTGGCCGGCGCCGAGGTCGCGCGCCGCCTCGAGCAGCCGGAAGTCGAACTTCTCGGCCGCCGCGTAGATCGGCAGGATCGCGAAGGGCAGGAACGTGTAGACCATCACCAGCAGCACGGCGCCCGGCGTGTAGAGCAGCGTCGCCTGCTCGGGCACGAGGCCCAGCGCCACCAGGGCCCGCTTGAGGGCGCCCTCCGGGTGCAGCAGCACCTTCCAGGCGAAGATGCGGATCAGGAAGCTGGTCCAGAAGGGCACGATCACCAGCAGCATCAGCCGCGCGCGCGCGGCCGGCTCGGCGCGGGCGATCGCGTA
>JBGASI010000099.1:0-11135 GCA_044229815.1 Vicinamibacteria bacterium
ATGGGCAAGGGCAAGGGCGCGCCCGAGGCCTGGGTGATGGTCGTCAAGCCCGGGCGCATCCTCTACGAGATGGAGGGCGTCCCGGAGACCGAGGCGCGCGAGGCGCTGCGGCTCGCGGCTCACAAGCTCTCGATCTCGACCCGCTTCGTCACGCGGTCGGAGGCGATCTAGCCATGAAGCCCGAGAAGGTGCGTGAGATGGGGGCCGACGAGCTGCGCGCGAAGGAGCACGAGCTGCAGGAGCAGCTGTTCCGCCTGCGCGTGCAGAAGTCGATCGGCCAGCTCGACAACGCCATCAAGCTCCGCGAGATCCGCCGCGACATCGCGCGGGTCAAGACGGTGCTGAGAGAGAAGCAGGTGTCGCGATGACGGACAGCAAGGACGAGCTCGCGGCGGGGCGGCGCCAGGAGCGCGTCGGCGTCGTCACCACCGCGAAGATGCAGAAGACGGTGGTGGTGGCGGTCGAGCGCCTGGTGCGCCACGGCTTCTACAAGAAGACGATCCGCCGCACCTCCACCTTCATGGCCCACGACGACCTCGGGGCGAAGGCCGGCGACCGGGTGCGCATCGTGGAGTCGCGGCCGCTGTCGCGCCACAAGCGCTGGCGCGTGACCGAGATCCTCGAGCGGGCGACCGCCGAGGCCGCTCCGGTCCAGGCGTAGGGGAGGCGGGAGCACACCATGATCCAGATGCGAACCCTCCTCCAGGTGGCCGACAACTCCGGCGCCCGGAAGATCTCCTGCATCCTGCCGATCGGCGGGTCCACGGGCCGTTACGCGCGGCTCGGCGACATCATCACGGCGAACGTGAAGGAGTCGGCCCCGGACGCGCCGGACCCGGTGCGCAAGGGCAAGGTCGTGAAGGCGGTGATCGTGCGCTGCCGCAAGGAGCAGCGGCGCCGCGATGGCAGCTACATCCGCTTCGACGAGAACGCAGCCGTCCTGATCAAGGAGGACGGCGAGCCGGTGGGCACCCGCGTCTTCGGACCGGTCGCGCGCGAGCTGCGCGACAAGAAGTTCATGAAGATCGTGTCCCTGGCCCCGGAGGTGCTGTAAGGCCATGGCGAGGCAGGCGACGGGCGAGCGGACCAAGATCCGCCTGAAGAAGAACGACCTCGTCGAGGTCATCAGCGGCCGCGACACCGGCAAGCGCGGCAAGGTACTCGTGGTGCTCCCCGAGAAGGGCCGGGTCATCGTGCAGGGCGTGAACTTCATCAAGCGCCACACGCGGCCCAACCCCCAGCGGAACATCAAGGGAGGCATCGCCGAGCGGGAGGCGCCCATCCACGTGTCGAACGTGATGATCGTCTCGCCCGACGACGACAAGAAGACCCGGATCGGGTCGAAGCTCCTGCCCGACGGGCGCAAGGTCAGGATCGGCCGCCGCAGCGGCGAGGTGCTGGACAAGTGAGCGCGACCAAGGCGTTGCCCCGGATCAAGCAGAACTACCAGAAAGACGTCGTCCCGCGCCTGGTCAAGGAGCGGGGCTACACCACGGTGATGGCCGTGCCCCGCCTGACCAAGGTGGTCGTCAACATGGGCGTCGGCGAGGCCACCCAGAACATCAAGGTGCTCGACACCGCGATGGACGAGCTCGGCCGCATCACCGGCCAGCGCCCCGCCACCCGGCGGGCGCGCAAGTCGATCGCGGCCTTCCGCCTGCGCGAGGGCATGCCGATCGCCGCGACCGTGACGCTGCGCGGCGACCGCATGTACGAGTTCGTCGACCGGCTGTTCAACGTGGCGCTGCCGCGCGTGCGCGACTTCCGCGGCGTGCCGACCAACGCGTTCGACGGGCGCGGGAACTACACCCTGGGCCTGAAGGACCAGATCATCTTCCCCGAGATCGACTACTCGAAGGTCGAGAAGCTGCGGGGCATGAACGTCACCTTCGTGACCACGGCCCGGACGGACGAGGAGTCCAAGCTCCTCCTCGCGTACCTCGGCATGCCGTTCCGGAACCAGTAGGAGAGAGCGAGTTGGCCAAGCTGTCGATGATCGCCAAGGCGAAGCGCAAGCCGAAGTTCGCGGTGCGCGCGTACACCCGCTGCAAGCTCTGCGGTCGGCCCCGCGCCTACATCCGCAAGTTCGAGATGTGCCGGATCTGCTTCCGGAAGCTCGCCCTGGCGGGCGAGATCCCGGGCGTGATCAAGGCGAGCTGGTAGGGCCGGAGAGGATAAGTCCGATGAACATGACGGATCCCATCGCGGACATGATCACCCGCATCCGAAACGGCGTGCGGGCGAGGTTGCCCAAGATCGACGTTCCCGCCTCGAAGCTGAAGACGGAGATCGCCCGAATCCTGAAGGACGAGGGCTACATCGCGAACTACCGGTACGTCGACGACGGCCGGCAGGGCGCGATCCGGGTCTTCCTGAAATACGGCCCCGGCTGGGAGCGCGTGATCACGGACGTGCAGCGCGTGAGCCGCCCGGGCTGCCGCATCTATTGCGGCAAGGGCGAGATCCCGCGCGTGTACGGCGGGCTCGGCATCAACATCCTGTCCACCTCCCGCGGCGTGATGACGGGCCGCGAGGCGGCTAAGACCGGGGTTGGCGGCGAGATCCTCTGCAACGTCTGGTAAGGAGCCCACGATGTCTCGGGTCGGACGCAAACTGATCGCCGTGCCCTCGGGTGTCAAGGTCGCCGTCGGCCAGACGGAGCTCGAGGTGCAGGGCCCCAAGGGCAAGCTCACGACACCGGTGCCGCCGGGCATCTCGTTCAGCCTGACCGGCACGGAGCTCAGCTGCCTGCGCTCGAACGACGAGCGGCAGCAGCGCTCGTTCCACGGCATGGCGCGCGCGCTCGCGCAGAACGCGATCAAGGGTGTCACCGAAGGCTTCACGAAGGACCTCGACATCGTCGGCGTCGGCTACCGCGCGACGGTGGAGGGGAGCAAGGTCGTGTTCGCCCTCGGCTACTCGCACCCGGTGGTGTATCCGATCCCCGAGGGGATCAAGATCGCCATCGACAAGCAGACGCGCGTGACGGTGTCGGGCATCGACCGCCAGAAGGTGGGGCAGGTCGCCGCCGAGATTCGCGACCTGCGCCGCCCGGATCCCTACAAGCAGAAGGGCATCCGGTACGTGGGCGAGGTCCTCAAGAAGAAGGCCGGCAAGGCGGGCGCCACGGGCGCCAAGTAGGAGGGGCGGGGACGCCGCGGCGCTCATAGCGCCACGGGAACGCCCGCCACGAGAGCTCGATGAGCGTGAGAACCAAAGAGGACATCCGGCAGCGGCTCCACGACCGCATCCGCAAGAAGCTGCGCGGGACGCCCGCGCGGCCGCGGCTCGCGGTCTTCCGCAGCGGCACCCACATCTACGCCCAGGTCATCGACGACGACGCCGGCCGCACGCTGTGCGCCGCCTGCTCGCTCGACAAGGACGTGAAGGCGAAGCTGAAGAGCGGCGGCAACGTGGCGGCGGCCAAGGAGGTCGGCGGCCTGATCGCCGGCCGAGCCAGGGAAAAGGGGATCGAGGCCGTCGTCTTCGACCGCGGCGGGTTCCAGTACCACGGCCGGATCAAGGCCCTGGCGGACGCCGCGCGAGCGGCCGGACTGAAGTTCTAGCCTCCATATGGGCATGCGAGAGAGCCGATGAGATTCATTGCCGAGAAGATCGACGTGGGCAGCCTGGAGCTCAAAGACCAGGTGGTGTCCATCAACCGCGTGACGAAGGTCGTGAAGGGCGGCAAGAACCTGTCCTTCTCGGCTCTCGTGGTCGTCGGTGACGGGGCCGGCCACGTGGGCTACGGCATGGGCAAGGCCCGCGAGGTGTCCTCCGCCATCAAGAAGGGCGTCGAGGCCGCCAAGAAGAACGTGGTGCGCGTGCCGATCACCGAGAAGGGCGCGACGATCCCCCACACGGTCACCGGCCGCTTCGGCTCGGGCTCGGTCCTGCTCAAGCCGGCCTCCGAGGGCACGGGCGTCATCGCAGGCGGCGCGGTGCGCGCGGTGATCACGGCGGCCGGGATCCAGAACATCCTCACCAAGAGCCTCGGCTCGACCACCGCGCACAACGTCGTCAAGGCGACGGTCGACGCCCTGCTGCGCCTGAAGGCGCCGCAGCGCGTGGCCAGGCTGCGCGGCCTCGCCGTCGAGCAGATCCTCGGGGTCGAGCCGAAGCCCGAGCCCAAGCCGGCGCTGCCGGTGGCGGCCGAGGCCCCGGCGGAGCCGGCTGCCCCGGCACAGGCGTAAGGGAGCGAGCGAGACATGGCCAAGGCCAAGAAGCCGGCGCAGACCACCGGCACCGTCAAGATCAAGCAGATCGGCAGCGTGATCGGCTGCACGGACGACCAGCGGGCCACGGTCCGCGGGCTGGGCCTGCGCCGCATGCACCACGTCGTGGAGCGCCAGGACACCCCGATGGTCCGCGGCATGATCAAGAAGATCCCGCACCTGGTCTCGGTTGTCGAGTAGCAACGAGCGGAGAGAAGCAGTGGGCCTCCACAATCTGAAGCCGGCAAAGGGAAGCGTTCGCAACCGCAAGCGCGTGGGGCGCGGCCCCGGCAGCGGCCTGGGCAAGACCGCCGGGCGCGGCGAGAAGGGCCAGAAGAGCCGCAGCGGCTTCTCGCGCAAGCCGGGGTTCGAGGGCGGCCAGATGCCGCTCCACCGGCGGGTGCCGAAGCGCGGGTTCAGCAACCACCCGTTCAAGAAGGAATTCGCCTGCGTCAACCTCGGGCGGCTCGAGGTTTTCGAGGCGGGCACGATCGTCACGCCCGAGCTGCTCGTGAAGCAGGGCATCGTGAAGCAGCTGCGGGACGGGCTCAAGGTCCTCGCCGATGGCGACCTGACGAAGGCCTTGACCGTTCACGCGCACCGCTTCAGCGCCAAGGCCAAGGAACGAATCGCCGGACTTGGCGGCAAGGTCGAGGTCCTCGAGGGATAAGCCGATGCTCCAGGCCCTGCGTAACATCTGGGAAATTCCCGACCTGCGGAAGCGGGTGCTGTTCACCCTCGGCCTGCTGGCGGTGTACCGCCTCGGGAACCACGTGCCGACGCCGGGCATCAACGCCCAGGCGCTGATCGACTTCTTCGAGCAGAACCGCGGCAACTGGTTCGGCCTCGTCGACATGTTCTCCGGGGGCAACCTGGCGAAGGTCACCATCTTCGCCCTCGGCATCATGCCGTACATCTCGGCGTCGATCATCCTGCAGCTGCTGACCGTGGTCTGGCCCTTCCTGGAGAAGCTCTCCAAGGAAGGCGAGCTCGGGCGCCGCAAGATCACGCAGTACACGCGCTACGGCACGGTGCTGCTCTCGCTCGTGCAGTCCTTCGGCATCGCGGTCTACCTCGAGCGGATGACGCTGGCGAACCAGTTCAAGATCGTCGACAACCCCGGCTGGGGCTTCCGCTTCATGGCCGTGCTCACGCTCACCACCGGCACGGCGTTCATCATGTGGCTGGGCGAGCAGATCACCGAGCGCGGCATCGGCAACGGCATGTCGCTCATCATCTTCGCCGGCATCGTGGTCGGTTTCCCGCGCGCCCTGATCGACGCCTTCCAGATGGTGCAGCGCGGCGACCTGAGCCTGTTCGCGGCCCTCGTGCTGGTGGCGGTGATGGTGGTGGTCGTGGGCGCGATCGTGTTCGTCGAGCGCGGCCAGCGCCGGATCCCCGTGCAGTACGCCAAGCGCGTGGTCGGACGGCGCGTCTACGGCGGCCAGACCACCCACCTGCCGCTGCGCGTCAACACCGCCGGCGTGATCCCGGTGATCTTCGCCTCGTCGATCATCGCCTTCCCGCAGACGGTCGCGTCCTTCTTCCAGGCGAACAACCCCTGGATGCAGAACGTGTCGGAACAGCTGCGCTGGGGGATGCCGCTCTACAACATCCTCTACGTCTCCTTCATCATCTTCTTCTGCTACTTCTACACCGCCATCGTCTTCAACCCGGACGACGTGGCCGAGAACATGCGCAAGTACGGCGGCTTCATCCCCGGCATCCGGCCCGGCAAGCGCACCTCCGAGTACCTCGACCACATCCTCGGGCGCATCACCTTCGGCGGCGCGATCTACCTCGCCCTGGTCGCGATCCTGCCGGAGTTCCTGATCACCGGCTTCAAGGTGGCGCCGATCCCGCTGATCGGCCCCGGGCTCGACATGTTCCTGTCGAACAACAACCTGGGCTGGATCACGGAAGGCCTGCACCTGAACTTCTACTTCGGCGGCACCTCGCTGCTGATCGTGGTGGGCGTGGCGATGGACACGGTGGCGCAGGTCGAGGCGCAGCTGATCATGAGGCACTACGACGGCTTCACGGGTCGGGGAGGCAAGAGGATTCGTGGCCGACGCTAACCCCCGGCGCGGAGCCGACGCCGTGCGCGTGATCTTCCTGGGCCCCCCGGGGGCCGGGAAGGGCACGCAGGCGGCGCGGCTCGCCGCGCACCTGGGGGTGCCGAAGATCGGAACCGGGGAGATGCTCCGGACCGCCATCGCCAAGAAGACGCCGCTCGGAGAGAAGGCCCATCCGCTGATGGAGAAGGGGAACCTCGTCTCCGACGAGCTGCTGGTGGCGCTGGTGCGCGAGCGCATCCAGGAGCGCGACTGCGACGGCGGTTTCGTGCTGGACGGCTTCCCGCGCACGCTGGGACAGGCCCAGGGGCTCGAGGAGATGACGGACGGCGACGCCCACGCCTGGGTGGTCTTCGACTTCGAGGTCCCGCGGGACGTGCTGATGCTGCGCTTGTCGGGCCGGCGCTGGTGCCCGAGCTGCCAGGCCACGTTCCACCTGCTCAACGACCCGCCGAAGCGGCAGGGCGTCTGCGACGTCTGCGGCACCGCGCTGCTGCAGCGCGAGGACGACCACGAGTCGGTCGTCGCGCAGCGGCTGCAGCAGTACGACGAGCGGACGTTCCCGCTGATCGAGTACTACCGCACCCGGGCGCGGATGGTGCCCGTGGACGGCAACCGGGCCATGGACGTGGTGTTCCGCGAGCTGCTCGCTGCGGTCGAGGTGCGCGCGTGAGCGTCCAGAAGTCCTGGTCCGAGCTGCAGACGATGGCGCGCGCCTGCCGGATCGTGGTCGAGGCGCTCGACGCGCTCGAGGCGGCCGCGGTGCCGGGCACGACCACGCGCGAGATGGACCGGATTGCCCGCGAGCACATCGAGCGCTGCGGCGCCCGTCCGGCGTTCCTCGGCTACCGTGGCTACCCGGCGACGCTGTGCATCTCGATCAACGAAGAGGTGGTCCACGGCATCCCCGGTCCGCGCAAGCTGAAGGAGGGCGACATCGTCGGCCTCGACCTCGGCTGCATCGTCGACGGTTTCTTCGGAGACGCCGCGCGCACCGTGGGCGTCGGCAAGGTGAGCGACGACGCGAAGCGGCTGATGAGCACGACGCGCGAGTCGCTGCTGGCGGGGATCGACGTCTGCCGCCCGGGCAACCGCGTCGGCGACATCGGCCACGCCGTGCAGACCTACGCCGAGGGCCGGGGTTACTCGGTCGTGCGCGAGTTCGTCGGCCACGGCATCGGCACGAGCCTTCACGAGGAGCCGCAGGTCCCGAACTACGGGCCGCCGGGTCGTCGCGAGCGCCTGGTGCCGGGGATGTGCCTGGCGATCGAGCCGATGGTCAACGTGGGGCGGCCCGAGGTCGAGGTGCTGGCGGACGGCTGGACCGCGGTGACCCGCGACGGCAGCCTGTCGGCTCACTTCGAGCTGTCGATCGCCGTCACGCCGTTCGGCCCGTGGATCCTGTCGGAACCGTACCCGTACGCCCAGGAGGCGGTGAATGCCTGAGGCGGCCGGTCGCGAGACGCTCGAGGTTGAGGCGACGGTGCGGGAACAGCTCCCGAACGCGCTCTTCCGGCTCGAGCTCGCGACGGGGGGCCGCGGCCTCGTGACGGCGCACGTGGCGGGCGAGTCGAGCCTGCTGCGGCTGCGGCCGGGAGACGCGGTGGTGGTGGAGATCGCCCCGTACGACGCGGGGCGGGGCCGCATCGTCAGGCGGCGGTAGAGGAATGGCACTGTGAAAGTAAGGTCATCCGTCAAGAAGATCTGCGTGAAGTGCAAGGTGGTCCGCCGCCACGGGGTGGTCAGGATCATCTGCCCGAACCAGAAGCACAAGCAGAGGCAGGGGTAGCAAATGGCTCGCATCGCAGGCGTAGACCTCCCGCGTCAGAAGCGGGTCGAGATCGCGCTCACCTACATCTACGGCATCGGCGTGGCGCGCTCGAACCGCATCCTCGGGCAGGCCTCGATCGACCCCAGCGTCCGCGTCAAGGACCTCTCGGAAGAGGAGGTGAGCCGCATCGCGCGCCTCCTCGAGACCGAGGGCGGCGTCGAGGGCGACCTCCGCAAGGAAGTCTCGCTGAACATCAAGCGGTTGATGGAGATCGGCTCCTACCGCGGCGGCCGGCACCGCAGGAACCTGCCCGTGAGGGGCCAGCGCACCCACACGAACGCGCGCACGCGCAAGGGCCCGCGTCGCGGCATGGTCCGGGCGAAGAAGGCATAGGAGTCGGATAGATGAGCACGAAGGTCGTCGGGGCCAAGAAGGGCAAGAAGGAGAAGAAGCACGTCGTGCACGGGATCGCGCACGTGCACGCCTCCTTCAACAACACGATCGTGACCATCACCGATCTCGAGGGCAACGTGGTGTCCTGGTCGAGTGCGGGGACGCTCGGCTTCAAGGGCTCGCGCAAGGGCACGCCGTTCGCGGCACAGCAGGCGGCCACGACGGCCGCCGGCTCCGCTCGCGAGCACGGGCTGCGCTCGATCGACATCCGGGTCAAGGGCCCGGGCAGCGGCCGCGAGTCGGCCATCCGAGCCCTGCAGGCGGCGGGGATCGAGATCAAGTCCATCAGGGACGTGACGCCCATTCCCCACAACGGCTGCCGCCCCCCGAAGCGGCGTCGGGTTTAAGGAGTCCGAGCAGTGGCGAGATACACCGGTTCCGTTTGCCGCCTGTGCCGTCGGGAGGGCATGAAGCTCTACCTGAAGGGCGATCGTTGCTTCACCGAGAAGTGCGCGATCGAGAAGCGCAACTACGCCCCCGGGCAGCACGGCAAGGGCGGCCGCATCAAGCAGAAGCTGCAGGGCTACGGCCTCCAGCTTCGCGAGAAGCAGAAGGTCAAGCGGCTGTACGGGATGCTCGAGGGCCAGTTCGCCCTCACCTTCCAGCGCGCGGCCCAGGAAAAGGGCGTTTCGGGCGAGGTCCTGCTGCAGAAGCTGGAGCGCCGCCTGTGCAACGTCGTGTTCCGGCTCGGCTTCGGCAGCTCGCAGGCCCAGGCGCGCCAGCTCGTGCGCCACGGCCACGTGCGCGTGAACGACCACAAGATCGACATCCCGTCCTACCAGGTGAAGGTCGGGGACGTCGTCACCCTCGCGCCGCGCACCACGAAGAACGCCTTCGTCCAGGCGTCCGTCGAGGCGGTGAAGGGCCGCGGCGTGCCCCGCTGGCTGGAGCTCGACTCCGCCAACCTCAGCGCGAAGGTGCTCGCACTGCCCGCGCGCGACGACGTCAGCTTCCCGATCCAGGAGCAGCTGATCGTCGAGTTGTACTCGAAGTAGGAATGACGGCCGGGGCGGGGGTGCCCCGAGCCGCGGAGGACCAGAAAGAATGCTGTGGAAAGGTTTCCAGAAGCCGAAGCGGCTCGAGGTCGAGCGCGACTCGCAGACCGACCTCTACGGGCGCTTCTACGCCCAGCCGTTCGAGCGGGGCTTCGCGACGACCGTGGGCAACGCCCTGCGCCGGGTCCTGCTCTCGAGCATCGAGGGGGCGGCCGTAACCGCCGTCCGCGTCGAGGGCGTGCTGCACGAGTTCTCGCCGATCCCTGGGGCGATGGAGGACACGACCGACCTGATCCTCAACCTCAAGCGCGTGCCGCTGAAGATGCACGTCGACCACCCGAAGACGCTGCTGCTGCGCACGTCGGAGCCGGGAGAGGTGCGGGCCAAGCACATCACGCCCGACCCTGACGTCGAGATCCTCGACCCGGAGGCGTACATCGCGACCCTCGGCGCCGGCTCGACGCTGGCCGTCGAGATGCGCGTCAAGCCGGGCCGCGGCTACGTCTCGGCCGACAAGAACTTCGACGAGGACCTCTCGATCGGCTGGATCCCGCTGGACTCCGTCCACTCGCCGGTCAAGAAGGTCAACTACTTCGTCGAGCAGGCGAGAGTCGGCCAGGCGACCGACTACGAGAAGCTCACGCTCGAGGTCTGGACGAACGCCGCGGTCTCCCCGCGCGACGCCGTCGGCCTCGCGGCGAAGCTGATGAAGGACCACCTCCAGATCTTCATCAACATCGACGAGGAAGACGAGGACGAGATCGGCGAGACGACGCCGGTCGAGGTCTCCGACGAGGAGAAGGGCGCTCTCTACGAGAAGCTCAACAAGAGCGTCGACGAGATGGAGCTCTCGGTCCGCTCCTACAACTGCCTGAAGAACGCGAACATCCGGACCATCGGCGAGCTGGTGCAGAAGACCGAGGCCGAGATGCTCAAGACCAAGAACTTCGGCCGCAAGTCGCTCAACGAGATCAAGGAGATCCTCGGCAACATGGGTCTCTCGCTCGGGATGAAGCTCGACGACTGGCCGCAGGCCCAGAAGTAACCGAGAGGACGCCAGGAACCGACCATGAGACATCGCGTCGCCTACCGCAAGCTGGGGCGGATCACGCCCCACCGGATCGCGCTCCTGCGCAATCTCGCCACGGCGCTGTTCGAGAAGGAGCGGATCCGCACGACGCTGCCGAAGGCCAAGGAAGTCCGCTCCTTCGCCGAGAAGCTGATCACGCTCGCTCGCCGCGAGGAGAACCGGCTGCACGCCCGCCGGCTCGTCGCGCGGGACATCCAGAGCGCGGCGGTCGTGAAGAAGCTGTTCGACACCCTCGGCGCGCGTTTCGCGACGCGCCCCGGCGGCTACACCCAGATCCTGCGCCTCGGCCCGCGCCGCGGTGACGGAGCGGAGATGGCCTATCTCCAGCTCGTCGGCTACGAGTACAAGCCGGCGAAGGACGACAAGGCCGCCGCAAAGGACGGGGGCAAGAAGGCCGACGAGAAGAAGGCCGACAAGCCCGCGGAAAAGAAGCCGGCGGCCCGCAAGGGCCGCAAGAAGGAGGCCGAGGCCGCCGAGTAGCCGCGGTCTCACTCCGGAAGACGAAAGGGGCGGCCCGCGGCCGCCCCGTTCGTTTTT
>JBGASI010000100.1:0-11086 GCA_044229815.1 Vicinamibacteria bacterium
GGGCGTGTCGGCCGACAGCGGGCGCGACAGGCCCACGAGGCTCAGAGCGGACAGCGTGGCGACGAAATGGCGTCTGGTCTGCATGGTCGGTCCTTTCGTTCTCGAGATCCGGCGACGACGCGGTTCACGCACGATCGGTGGTTCCCGACTCGCTGCCGGCGGTCTCCGGCGCGGCCTGGGCGGCCGCTACCGTGGCGGCGGCGCGCACGACCCGGTCCAGCTCCGCGAGCGCGGCCTCGTCCCGCGCGAAGCCGACGCCGGCCTTCTCCGCCAGCAGCAGCGCGACGAGCTGGTTCAGCACGTTCGAGCCGCCCGCCGCCGTCGCGGCGTCGCCGTTGCCGCCCATCACGAGCAGGCGCTCCGGCACGATCGGCTGGGCGCTGCTGGCGAAGCGGTCGGCCACCAGGCTCAGCGCGAACAGCCGCGGCTCGCCGTAGGCCCGCACCTTCTGCAGCAGCACGCCGGCCTCCGACAGGCCGACCTGGGCGACGCGCGAGGCCTCGCCGCGGCCCAGCAACTCCTTCGAGCGCGCCTCGCCGTGGGCGCGCGCGATGTCGCGCTCCGCCAGGCGCCGCGCCTCGGCCAGCTGCGCCTCGCCCTTGTTGCCCGCGATCTCGACGTCGACGCGGGTCTGCGTCAGCTCCGTCTGCTTCATCGCCGTGGCCTGGGCGTCGTTCAGCTCCTTGAGCTGGATGGCCGCCTGCTCCTGCTTCGCGTAGGTCTCCTTCTGCTCGAAGGCGAGCCGCCGCGCGCGCAGCTGGCCGAACAGCTGCTCGATCGGGTCGGCCGGGCCGGGCTGCTTCGACTCGGGCCGGCCGAACAGCACGGCCACGCAGTTGATGTCGTAGTCCAGGAAGCGCCGGCCGAGCTCCTCGGTCGCGCGCTTCTGGATCTCCTCGCGCTTGCTGAGCAGGTCCAGCATGCTCGAGCCCTGCGCGACGTCGCGGAAGTACGCGGAGAGGATCGGGTCGAGCGTCTGGCTGATCAGCCGGCGTACGTCGCCGAAGCGCTGGATCACGCTCGGGGCCTTCTCGTAGTCGATGTGCAGCACGAGCGACAGCGGCAGCACCGGCTCGTAGCCGTCGGCCGTGATCAGGTCGAGGCTCATCAGGTCCTTGTCGTACTGGTGCGCCTCGCTCTGGCCGGTGATCCAGCGCAGCACGAAGTTGACCGTGGGCACCAGCTCGACCTTGAGCGCGTACGGGTTGAGCGGGTACTTGCCCGGGGGCAGCGCCTTCTTCCAGACGCCGCGCTGGCCGGCCTCGACCTGCTCGCCGTAGCGGAAGCGGTCGCCGGTCAGGTCGGCGCCGCGCGAGCCGTGGTAGGAGACGACGACGCCGACGTAGCCGATCGGCACCAGCGTCTTCGGGGAGATCTCGACGGTCGCGAACCAGCGGTTCACGAAGAAGGTGCCGTCCGTCAGCACCTGCAGCTGCTTGCCGCGGCGGCCGCCGAGCGCCAGGAAGGCCTCGGCGTCCTGGAAGTAGTTGTGGTCGCGCTCGCCCGGCTTGCCCTTCACTTCGGGCGCGATGATCTCGGAGGACTCGATCGGCTGGCCGTCGTGCACCGTCACGACGCCGATCGTGTCGCTCGCGGTGAGGCTGGTCTCGGACGGGGGCTCGGGCGCCGGCTTGCTGCGGCGGCTGCCGTGGCCCACGACCACCGGCGAGAAGCCGTCGATCGCGAGCAGCTGCTGGTGCCAGTCGGCGAACTTCGCGCGGTCGACGCCGTCGCGCAGCGGGCCGGCCAGGACGCCGTCCTCGGTGACGACGACGAACGCGGCGAGGTTGAGCGCGTAGACGCCCTCGCGCAGGAAGGCGCGCTGGCGGCCGCGCTGGCCGCCCTTGCGCAGGAAGGCCGCCGCGTCCTGGAAGTGGTTGCTGTCCACCGTGCGGCCGAGCGTCTGCGTCGGCGGCAGGGGTTGCCCGTCGCGCGCGTAGACGTAGCCGATCTTTCCCTCCGAGACGACCACCAGCGGCTGCAGGTGGATGCGGTACTGCCAGGGGAAGTAGCCGAGGTGGAGGCCGCCGCGCAGGATCGCCGCCTGGAAGCCGGCCTCGCCCTCGAGGGCCACGATGCGGCCCTCCTTGAGCGAGCCCGCGAAGGACCACAGCCGCTCGACGACGCCGAGCTTGTTGTGGGGGATGTAGCGCACGCCCGCCAGCCAGGACAGCAGGAGGAGGCCGGCGAGGCCGACGGCCGCCCCGAGCGCGAGGCGCAGCAGCATGTCGAACCAGAGGGGGAGCATGGAGGTTGCCTTTCCGCTCTCGACGAAGAGCAACGAGGAGAAAGGCAAGGGTCGTGCCGCCACCGCTGCGCCGGAACGCGCCTGCCTTCAGCGAGTTGGCGGAGGGGCCGGCGCTGCGGCCGTTGCGCCTTGCACGAAGCGGGCTCTCGCCGCATTGCAGCGTGCAATGCGCTCGGGCGGGCGCGGGTTAGAATCCGCGCCGGACGATCCCCAACGGAGGCTGAGCGCGTGGCCACTGGCGCCGGAGCGGACGGGCAGGAAGAAGACGCGCCGACGCTGGCTCGCGAGCGGCAGGACCCGCCGTCCGCCGAGGCGGCGGCTTCCGACGGGGGCCGCTTCGCCCCGGGGACGGTGCTGGCCGGGCGCTACCGGATCGTCGCGCTGCTCGGGCGCGGGGGGATGGGCCAGGTCTACCGCGCCGACGACCTGAAGCTGTCGCAGACGGTCGCGCTCAAGTTCCTCCCGGACGCGCTCGCGCGCGACGGCGCCGCGCTCGCGCGCTTCCACCGCGAGGTGCGCCTCGCGCGGCAGATCGCCCACCCGAACGTCTGCAGGGTCTTCGACATCGGCGAGCTGGGCGGCGAGCACTTCCTCACGATGGAGTACATCGACGGCGAGGACCTGGCCTCGCTCGTGCGCCGGATCGGCCGGCTGCCGCACGACAAGGCCGTCGAGATCGCGCGGCAGGTCTGCGCGGGTCTCGCCGCCGCGCACGACGCCGGGGTCCTGCACCGCGACCTCAAGCCCGCGAACGTGATGATCGACGGTCGCGGGCGGGCGCGCGTCACCGACTTCGGCCTGGCCGGCCTGGAGGCCGAGCTGCGCGTGGGGGGTGACGCCTCCGGTACCCCGGCCTACATGGCCCCCGAACAGCTCGCCGGGCGGGAGTTCACGCGGCGCAGCGAGGTCTACGCGTTGGGGCTGCTGCTGTACGAGCTGTTCACGGGTCGCCGCCTCTTCGACGCCGTCACGCTGCCCGAGATCCTGCGCCAGCGCGGCTCGGGCCTGAGGGCCGCCCCCTCGAGCGTGGTCCGGGACCTCGACCCGCTGGTCGAGCGCCTGATCCTGCGCTGCCTCGAGGAGGACCCCGTGCGCCGCCCTGGCTCGGTGCTGCAGGCGGCCGCCGCGCTACCCGGGGGCAATGCGCTCGACGCCGCGCTCGCCGCGGGCGAGACGCCGTCGCCCGAGATGGTGGCGGCCGCCCGGACCGCGGGCGCGCTGCGGTCCCGCACCGCGGGCCTCGCCCTCGGCGGCGTGCTCCTGCTGCTGTTCGGCCTCGCCGCGTTCGACCGCAGCGGCCTGCACCACCTGCTGCCGCTCGAGAAGACGCCCGAGGTCCTGGCGGATCGGGCGGGCAGCGTGCTCGCGGGCCTCGGCTACCGCGACCGCCCCGCCGATCGGGCCTGGGGCTTCGGCTACGACCCCCGCTACCTGAACTGGGCCGACCCGCGGCCGGCCCCGGCGCGCTGGCGGCGCCTGGCCACGGGACGGCTCCCGGTCTACTACTACTGGTACCGGCAGAGCCCGGCGCCCCTCGAGCCAAACCTGCCGGGCGTGCCCTCGCAGACGGACCCTCCCGCGCGGACGGAAGGCATGGCGAGCGTCGTGCTCGACCCGCTCGGGCGGCTCGTGGAGCTGGAGGTCGTCCCGCCCGCGCGTTTCGCGGCCCGCGCCCCGACACCGTTCGACTGGAGGCCGATCTTCGCCGCGGCGGGCCTCGACCCCGGGGCGCTGCGGCCGGCCTCGCCGGAGTGGACGCCGCCGGTCGTCTTCGACGAGCGGGCGGCCTGGGAGGGCTCGCTGCCCGACGACCCGGACGTCCCGCTGCGCGTCGAGGCGGCGGCCTACGCCGGCCGCGCGGTCTACTTCCGCGTGGCGGGGCCCTGGAGCCCGCCGCCGCTCGCCGCCGACGACGCGCTCGAGGGCGCGACCCTCGCCGCCCTGGCGATCGTCGCGCTGCTGATCGGCACGGTCGTAGTCGGTGGCATCGTGATGGCGCGGCGCAACCTGCGTCTGGGACGCGGCGACCGTGACGGCGCGCGCAAGGTGGCGGTAGCGGCCTTCGGGCTCACCGTGGCGAGCACTTTGCTCGGGACTGATGCGACGCTGACGATCGGCGGGGTGCTGCTCGTGCTCTTGCGGACCGCGAGCGATGCCCTCGCGGTCGCGGCGCTGCTCTGGCTGCTCTACGTGGCGCTGGAACCGTACGTGCGGCGCAACCGGCCGGAGCTGATCGTGTCCTGGACGCGGCTCCTGGCGGGGGAGTGGAGGGACCCGATGGTCGGGCGCGACGTGCTGGCCGGGTGCCTGCTCGGGCTCGCCGCGGCGGCCTCGATCGCGCTCAGCGGCTGGTTGAAGTCCGTCTTCGCGGTGCCCTATCCGCCCAACCACTACCTCGCGCTGGATGCGCTGGGCGGGACCGCCGGCGCGCTCGGGGGCATCCTCGGCCGTCTCGCCGGGGCGACGGTGCAGGCCTTCGCGACACTCGTCTTCGTCGCGCTGGCGCGACGCCTGCTGCGCACGGAGGCTCGTGCCGCGGTCTTCCTCTGGCTCGTCCTCTTCGCGCTCCAGTGCCTCGTCTTCGCGCGGAGCTGGCCGGCGGTCGCCAGCGCCGCGATCCTCACGCTGCTGTGGATCGTGTCGCTGACCCGGCTCGGCCTCCTGGCGGGTATCGCCTTCGGCTACTCCAGCGTGCTCGCCTACACGTTCCCGCTCACGACCGACTTCTCGCGCTCCTACGCCGGCACCAGCGCGCTCGTCCTCGCGGTGCTCACGGTGCTGGCGCTCGTCGCCTGGCGGATCTCGCTCGGCGACGGGGGCGCGGCGCCGCACGCGGACCCGGCCGACTGAGGCGCGGCAACGGGGCCTCCGGGGGCGCGCCGGAGACCCCGCGGGCAGGCTCAGGCGGAGAGGACCGCCTCGATCTGGTCGACCGCCCAGTCGAGCTGGTCGCGCGTGATCACGAGCGGGGGCGCGAGCCGAATCGTGTGGACGTGCGTGTCCTTGCACAGCAGGCCGCGGTCCTTGAGCGCGTAGCAGTACTGGCGCGCGCCCCCGGCCTCGGGCACGAGCTCGATGCCCGCCCACAGGCCGCGACAGCGTGTTTCCTTCAGCAGCGGCGAGCGGAGCGCCTTCAGCCGGGCGTCGAGGTGGACGCCCAGCTCGGCCGCGTGCTCGACCAGCTTCTCCTCGACGAGCACGTCGAGCGCGGCGATACCGACGGCGCAGGCGAGCGGGTTGCCGCCGTAGGTGGAGCCGTGGATGCCCGGCGTGAAGACGTCCATCAGCTCGGCCTTCGCGAGGAACGCGGAGACGGGGTAGAAGCCGCCCGAGAGCGCCTTGCCGACCGTGACGCCGTCCGGCCGGATGCCCTCGTGCTCGAACGCGAACATCCTGCCGGTGCGGCCGAGCCCGGACTGGATCTCGTCGAGGATCAGCAGCACGCGGTTCTCGTCGCAGATCCTGCGCAGGTCCGCAAGGTAACCCCTGGGCGGGATGACGACGCCGCCCTCGCCCTGGATCGGCTCGACGAGCACCGCGCAGGTCCTCGGCGTGATCGCGGCGCGCACGGCCTCCGCGTCCCCGTACTTCACGATGCGGAAGCCGGGCGTGAACGGGCCGAAGCGGCTGATCGAGTCGGGGTCGGTCGAGAAGCCGACGATCGTCGTGGTGCGGCCGTGGAAGTTGCCCTCGGCCACGATGATCTCGGCCTCGGGGTAGGGGATGCCCTTCACGTCGTAGCCCCACTTGCGCGAGGCCTTGATCGACGTCTCGACCGCCTCGGCGCCGCTGTTCATCGGCAGGGCCTTGTCGAAGCCGGTCAGCGTGCACAGCTTCTCGAGGAAGCCGGGCAGGCGGTCGTTGCGGAAGGCGCGCGAGGTGAGCGCCAGCTTCTTCACCTGGGCGACGAGCGCCTCGGCGATCCGCGGGTGGTTGTGGCCCTGGTTGACGGCCGAGTAGGAGGCCAGGAAGTCCATGTAGCGCTGTCCGTCGACGTCCCAGAGGTAGACGCCCTCGCCGCGCTCGCACACCACGTCGAGCGGGTGGTAGTTGTGCGAGCCGAAGCGGGTCTCGGTGTCGATCAGGGCCTGCGCCCTGGACGATGTGGCAACGGTCATCACGAACCTCTCGCGGTCTGGGAAGCGGGAGCCGGCCGTGCGGACCGCGAGGCCGCGGGCGGCGGGCTTTTCGGCGGAGGGTTTCCTACAGATCGTAGTAGAGCTCGATCTCGAACGGGTGCGGGCGGTCGCGGACCGCGCGCTCCTCGGCGCGCTTCTTCGAGATCCAGCGCTGCAGCATCTCGCGGCTGAAGACGCCGCCCTCGAGCAGGAAGTCGTGGTCGCGCTCGAGCGCGTCGAGCGCCGCGTCGAGCGAGGTCGGCAGCGCCTTGATGGCCGCCCGTCTTTCGGCGGGCCAGGAGAAGACGTCCTCGTCGTAGGGGCCGAAGCCGAGCTCCGTGGGGTCGAGCCGCCGCCGGATCCCGTCGATTCCGGCCATCAGCTGCGCGGCGACCGCCAGGTAGGGATTCGTGGTCGCGTCGGGTGGACGGAACTCCAGGCGCGCCGAGGCAGGCTGGTTCGCGTACTTGGGGATGCGGATCGCGGCGCTGCGGTTGCCGAGCGAGAAGATGGCGCTGACCGGCGCCTCGTAGCCGGGCACCAGCCGCCGGTAGGAGTTGGTGGACGGGTTCGTGATCGCCATCACCGCCGGCCCGTGGGCCAGCAGGCCGCCGATGTAGAAGCGCGCGGTCTCGCTGAGGCAGCCGTAGCCGTTCGCGTCGTAGAAGACGTTCGTGTCGCCCTGCCACAGCTGCTGGTGGAAGTGCAGGCCCGAGCCGGCCTCGCCGAAGAGCGGCTTCGGCATGAAGGTGGCGGTGAGGCCCCGCTCGCGGGCGGTCATCCGGGCCACGTACTTGGCGAGCAGCGTCGCGTCGCCGGTGCGCACCATCGGCAGCAGCCGCGTCTCGATCTCGCACTGGCCGGGGCCGCCCACCTCGTGGTGGTGGTACTTGATCGGCACGCCCATCGCCTCGAGGTGCTGGCAGATCTTCGTGCGCGCGTCGTGCAGGTGGTCCTGGGGCGGGATCGCGTGGTAGCCGCCGTGGCGCGGGATCGTGTAGCCGCCGCCGAGCTCGTGGCTCTTCCAGTCGGCCTCGCGCGACTCGACGCGGTAGGCGGCGACGTTCATCCCGTTCTCGTAGCTGACGCCGTCGAAGAGGTAGAACTCGAACTCGGGCCCCCAGATGCTGGCGTCGGCGATGCCGGTCGAGCGCAGGTAGTCCTCGGCGCGGCTGGCGAGCGTGCGCGGGTCGTGGGGGTAGGGCAAGCGCGTGTCGGCCTCCAGCGTCGCGCACAGGAAGCTGACCGTCGGTGCTTCCCAGAAGGGGTCGAGGAACGCGGTGCCGAGCTCCGGCACGAGCACGAGGTCGCCCGACTTCACAGCGGTGAGCCCGAGCGACGAGCCGTCGAAGCCGACGCCCGTCTCCATCAGCGCCGGCCCGAAGCGCGCCGCCGGCAGCGTCACGTGGCGCCAGCGCCCCCACAGGTCGCAGAACTTCAGGTCGACCATCGCCACCGACTTGTGGCGGATGAACGAGGCGGCCTCGTCGAGCGTCTGGAACATGGTGTCTCGTCTCCCTCGCGGTTCGCCGCTCGCAGGCAGCATAGCCCGCGCCCGGCGGCGGGCCGAATGGTCCCTACAACCCATCCGGTCGAGACATGACGGCGGGGAATGGCCCGGGCCGCCGCCGGGGCGTCGGCTCAGTGTTGCCAGGCGTACGAGAGCTTGACGAAGAGCTGGCGGGAGGCGCGGCGCAGGTCCCGGCCGGCGTCCGTGGCGCGATCGTCCCCGTAGCCGAGGTAGAGCGCGGTCTGCCAGTCGAGCCGGTAGGTGAAGAGCAGGGAGCCCTGCAGGCTGCCGTCTTCCGGCTTCACCTCGAACGGGTAGAGCAGGGGGTCGCTCGTCGTGCCCACCCACTGGGCGATCAGCCGCAGGTACGCGCGCGCGGAGAGGTGGACGAGCGCGCGGGCGCGGTAGACGTCCGCGGTGAAGAGCCGGCCCCGGCCGCCGCCCGCCAGGGGCACGTCGAGCCAGCGGCGCGCCGCCAGCAGATCGAGAGTCACGCGGGCCGCCGGGCGCAGCGTCGCGTAGAGAGACAGGTCGGCGCCCGTGCCGACCTGTCCGTTCGCGAGGTCGATCGATTCGCCGGCGGCGGCCTCCACCCCGACGCGCGTGAAGCGGCGCGATGGGTCGACCTGCGCCAGCAGGCGGAAGCTGCGCGTCGAGAGCAGGCGCCCCGCCGTGAGCTCCGAGGCGAGGCGCAGCGACGCGAGGGCCTGGAGGTTGCGCCGGCCCGCCAGGAACACGCCCGGCTGCACGACGCGCTGCAGCACGTGGCCGTCGCGGTCCTCGTGGTACGAGGCCACGAGCTGCGGGTCGACCTGTGTCAGCAGGCCGTCGGGATAGAAGCTCGCGCCGCCGTCGAGGCGCAGCTGCCGGTAGCCGACCCGCGGCACGAAGCCCGTGTCCGCCCGGAAGCCGTCGGCGATGTCCTGGTACAACAGCCGCCAGTTGAGCTCGCGCTGCTGGTGGTTCCAGCTCGCTTCCGCCGCGTGCCCCGAGAGCCGGCGGCCGTCCCACTCGGCGGCGAGGTCCGGCCGCCGCACGGTCTCACCGTCGCTCCACAGCAGCTGCGCCGCCACCTGGTCCCGCGCGGTCACCCGCCACTGGGCGTCCGGCCCGAAGACCCGGTTGAAGCCGCCCCCGTCGAGCTGGCGCGCGGTGACGAGCGCCCCCGCGTAGGAGGCCCCGAGGTCGCGCCGGAAGCGCGCGACACCGACGAAGGAGCCCGTCTCCTGCGGGGCGAAGGAGGACCCGGTCGGCCCCGGCAGCAGCACGCTGCCGCCGCCGTCGTCCTCCGCGGCGAGCACCGTGTACGCCGAGCGGCCCCACTTGCCCGTGGCGCGCGCGCCCCAGCGCGGCGCCGTGATCGTGCGCGTGTAGACGGCCTGGATCGGCGTCTCGAACAGGTCGACGCCTTCCATGAAGAACGGGCGCTTCTCCGGGTAGAAAAGAGCGAAGCGGTTGTTGACCGCGATCTGCGCCACGTCCGACTCGACCTGGGAGAAGTCCGGGTTCACGGTGGCGTCGAGCGCGCTGCCGGCGAAGGGCCGCCACTTCAGGTCGAGGCCCGCCTCGGCGTGACGGTCGGGGGCGCCCAGTGGCGCCCCCGGTGTCGCGGCCGCGGCGACGTCCTGCGCGGTGGCGTAGGGGGCGACGACGAGGCCCCCGCCGGTCGGCAGGCCGACGAGCCCGGTGAGCGGCTGCGCGTGGCAGATGAGGCAGTCGGAGCCGCGCGGGATCGGCCGGGAGTGCAGCGCGTAGCGGTGCTCGCGCGGGTAGTTGCGCCAGACCAGGATGCGCCAGGTCTGGGCGTCCTGCTTCGGGTAGCGCAGGGACGAGAACGGCACCCGCAGCTCGGCCGTCCAGCCGGTGGCCGTGATCCGGGCGGCGCTCGTGTAGAACAGGTCGGGCGAGAAATCCTCGCTCTGGGTCGGGTCGTTGAACGAGGCGTCGGCCTGCTGGCCGCGCGGACTCACGCGCAGCTCCACCGCGGAGCGCCCGTCGTTGCGCGTGTCGAGGAAGACCGCGACGTTGTCGTCGGTCCCGACGACGCCGTCGCGCTCGACGAAGGGCGCCCGGATGCGCGCCGGGTCGGGGTCGTCGCAGCGGATGCCGAGGTAGAGGTGCCCCTCGTCGTAGGTCACGAGCACCACGGTGCGGACCCTCGCCTCGGTGTTGTCGCCCGGCCGTGTCTCCCAGAAGCGGTCGATCGCCGCGGCGCCCTGCCAGCCCGCGTCGCCGAGCTCGCCGTCCACGCGAATGGACCCCGGCGCACGGCGCACGGCCACGGGGTCGGCCGGCTCCGCGGCGGGAGCCGGCGCCGCCGTCGCGACGAGCGCGAAGACGACCGCGGCGAGGCGCAGCCCGACCATGCTGTTTGAGACGCCGCCGGAAGCGGAAAGGTTCCGGCGGCGTGCTGCTAGGGCGTCACCAGCTTGCTCAGCGCCATCGGCGAGTCGCCGGCGGAGATCGGCTGCAGCACGAAACGGTAGCTGTAGACCGCGGCCTTCAGGCGGTACTTCTCGAGCGGCAGCGCGCCCCAGCTGTCGTCGCCGCCGAGGCCCATCTGCCGCCAGTCGACGTTGAGCCAGGTCTCGGCGTGCGCCGGGAGCTGGTGATGGTGGCCGGCCTGGTCCAGCTCCTGCGCGGTGTGGTGCAGCGCGTTGACCCCGACCCGCGGCTGGCCGACGACCAGCAGCCCCGTGCCGCCGCTCCCGGTGAGCGTCGCCCAGCGCACGTCGACCTTGTTCCCGGTCTCCTGCGGCTGCGAGTACTCGAAGTAGTTCCTGCCGACGGTCGTCTCGTAGACGCCGACCGGAAGGTCGTGTCGGTCGCTGTAGGTTTCCTGTGGCCCGGGCCCGTACCAGGCAAGCCGTTCGAAGCCGGGCACGAGCTTCGCCTGCATGCCGAAGCGCGGCAGGTCGGGCAGCTTCGCCTCGCCCGGGTCGAACGAGGGCTCGACGGCGAGCTGGCCCGTCCCGTACACCGTGTAGACGACCGAGTAGCGCGCGCCGACCGAGCCGAGCGTGCCCTCGAGCACGAGCCGGACGATCCCGCGCGCCGGGGTCTCCGTGCGGAAGCTGCGCACGGCCAGGAAGCGGTGCGCGTCGCGCCAGACGCCGAGCCGCTTCGTCATGTCGCTGCCGCGGTCGTTGTCGTTCGGCGCGCGCCAGAAATCGGGCCGCAGCGGCGAGGCCAGCAGCTCGGCGCCTTCGT
>JBGASI010000101.1:0-17967 GCA_044229815.1 Vicinamibacteria bacterium
GGGGCCGTCGTCGTGCGCACGCACGGCCCCGACGTCCTGGTGCTGCACGGCTCGCGCGAGGCGGAGGCGGTGGACGCGCTGGCGCGCCGCCTGAGCGCAGTCCTCGCCGCCGTCGCGCTGCCGGCGGCCGGGGTCGTCGTCCACCTGCACCCGTTCGTGGCCACGCTCGAGGCGCCGGCCGCCTGGCGCGGCTCGGTCGAGGACCTGGTGCGGATGCTGGACGAGCTGCGCCAGGTCGCGACACCGGCCGACGAGCGGCCGGTGCGGCTCAGCGGCGCGCAGACCGAGGCCACCGTGGCGCGCATGCGCGAGCGCGACGAGCGCCTGGCGCGCGTGAGCGAGGCCCTCGAGCACGGGGCGGTGGAGGTTCACTTCCAGCCGGTGGTCAACCTGCGCAGCGGGCGGCTCGAGGACGTCGAGGCGCTCGCGCGGATCCGCACCCCCGCGGGGCTGCTCACCGCCAGCGAGTTCATCGACGACCTCCACAGCCTGGGCGAGACGGCGCTGCTCGACATCCAGGTGCTGCGGCGCGTCGGCGAGGGCGCGCGCCTGCTCGCGGGCGCGACCGGCCGGCTCTTCCTCAACGTCTCCCCGCTGTCGCTGGGCTCGCCGGCGTTCCGCGAGCAGATGAGCGCGACGCTCGCCCGCCTGCGCGGCGAGGGGCTGCGCGTCGTGCTGGTGCTGGAGCTGACCGAGCAGGCGCTGATCGAGCACCACGACGTGATCCGGGAGATCCACGAGCTGCACGGCGTGAGCTTCGCCGTCGACGACTTCGGCACCGGCTACTCCTCGCTGCGCACGGTCGCCGACCTGGCCGTGAGCCGCGTGATCTCGATCCTCAAGATCGACGGCTCGCTGACGCGGCGCATCACCGAGTCGGCCGAGACCTACAAGGTCGTGCTGGCGATCGCTCACCTCGCGCGCAGCCTCGACCTGCGGGTGGTGGCGGAGCACGTGGAGAACGAACAGACCCTGGCGCGCCTGCGCACCACCGGGATCGAGTGCGGCCAGGGCTTCCTGTTCGACCCGCCGCTCGCACCCGAGGAGTTGATCGCCCGCCACGGCAGCGGAGGCGTCGTCTACGCCGAGCCCCCGCCCCGGCCGCAGCTGTCGCTGCTCGTGCCCTACCTGCACAGCGCCTTCGAGGGCTTCTACGAGGCGCTGCTCTCCGATCCCCACTTCGCGCGCTTCTTCCGCGACGAGGCGCAGGTGCGGGCGCTGGTGGAGAAGCAGAAGGAGGTCTTCGTCCTCTCGCTCGACGAGGAGGAGCCGGCCCTCACGCTGCGCTATGCCCGGCTCGGCCGGGTCCACGCCGAGCTGGGGATCCCGCTGGCCACGTTCCTGCGCGGGGCCGACATCCTCCACGAGCAGCTGCTGGACGTGCTGGTGCACGCGACCGGCGAGGGGCAGGTGCTGCGCGACACCGTCCGCTTCTTCGCCGGGCTGCGGGGGGCGATGGCGCTCGGCTACCTCGAGCTGCGGTTGCCGGAGGCGCGTCGGGAGATCGCGGGCCTCGACGACTGGGTCGCGCAGGCCACCGAGGCTCCCGGCAGACCCGGCGGTGGCACCCTCGTCTGCGTCGTGGAGGCGTTCGACCGGCTCTGCGCACGGCTCGCCGGGGCCCCGGCGCCCGTCGAGGCCTCGGCGCCCGTTGGCGCCGAGGGCTGCCCGGCCGGGCCCTGGCTGGAGCAGGAGGGTTGCGGGGACCTGCACCGCCGCGTCCACGGGGACATCGGGAGCCTCGACTACTTCGCCTCGCGCGCCGACTACGCGGCGGCCTTCCCGCTGCTGGAAGGGCTCGTCGGCCGCTGCCAGCGCATCGCGGTCGCGCTCGTCCGCCCGGTCGCCCGCTAGTTTCGGAACGCCCGCGGCCTCAGGCCATCCAGGGGCGCGGGCGCGAGGCGAGCGTCGGGCTGGCGAGCGCCTGGAGGGCGATGTTCGCGTCCTCCACCATCTGGAAGTCGTACATGCCCGCGCAGACGAAGTCGGCCCCCTGCTCGAAGGCGTAACGGAAGGCCTGCTTCGGGTGAATGGCGCCGGCGGCCATCACCTTGAACGCGATCCACGGCTCGGGCCGCTCGCGCATCCACGCCGCCGTCTCCGCCGGCGTGTGGCAGTACATGTTGTCGTGCTCCTCCGGATGGCGCGCCGACCAGTAGTCGTGGTGGTGCATCGTCTTCATCCAGAAGTCGGGTGTCATGCCGGCGGCCACGCAGCCCTGGAGCGTCTCGAGCCGGTGCGCGCCGATGCCGACGATCACCCTGTTCCGGCGGATCGTCTCGACCACCTTCAGCAGACGGTCGGGCTGGCCGTTCTTGACGTAGTAGTCGGCCGTCTCGCCCTGGATGTAGCAGGCCACGGCCCCGTAGTCGATCGCGCGCTGCACCTTGTCGAGGTACTTGTCGAACGGCATCGGGTGCGCGCCCTTGTCGTCGTAGTCGAGCCCGGCGCAGTCGGAGATGAACTGGATCTTCCCGATGCGGCGCTTCCAGTACTCGTCGATCAGCGTGCACAGGATCGGGTTCGTGAGCAGCGTGTTGATACCGCACTTCTCGGCCACGAGCAGCGTGGCGAAGATGCGGTCCTTGTTGTGGTAGGCCTTCACGAGCTGCGAGACGTAGATCAGGTCGCGCGAGTGCGCCCAGCCGGAGAGCAGGTTGCCGCCGAGGATCAGCCGGCTGAAGGGCTTGCCGGCGATCGTGCCGCTCGGCAGCGTGCCCTTGAGCTCGCGCAGGCTCGCGACGTCGAGCGCCTTCGTGCTGGCCGCCGTCACCGCGTCGACGAGGTTTCTCTCCTCGTAGCTCTGCCACTGGCGCTTCCTGAACAGCGAGTAGGCAAAGGCACCGAGGAAGGGCAGGCTCGCCAGGTTCCACAGCAGCTCCCGGCGGCCGGGGACGTCCGCCGCCGCGGGCGGCGCCGCCGGACCGGGCGTCCACGTGGTCGTCTCGGCGGCCGTCTCGGCGGCCGTCTCGGCGGCCCCGGCGCGGGGGGGCGTCGCGCGCCGCTCGAAGAACCAGCGGTCGACGCCGGGCAGCGCCAGCGGGGAGAGCGCCGCCAGGAAGGCCAGCACCAGCATCTCGATGAGGTTGCGGTCGACGACCAGGTAGTGGCCGTCGGCGGGCACCGTCAGGCCCAGGCCGACCAGCGGGGGGTTCGCGAGGTAGTAGAGCGCGAGCAGCGCCACCGCGGCGAGGCTCGCGGCACGCGTCAGCGTGCCGGTGATGAGCAGCAGCCCGACCAGGATCTGGCCGCCGATGTTGACCGCGTCGACCAGCGTCAGCACGACCGGGTGCGCGGCCATCCACTGGAACGCCCCGCCCAGGAACCAGCGCGAGGCGTCGAGGTAGCCGGCGGCCGTCCAGCCGCCCTGCATGAACTTGGCGTGGCCCTCGTAGAGGAAGTGCCAGCCGATCGCGATGCGCACCAGCAGCAGGAGCACCTCCTGCACGCGACCCAGGCTCTTCGCGACGCGCTCGGACATGGCTACCCCCGTTCCGGGCGATTGTAGCGGTACCCGCCCGGCGCCTCCTGAGCCATTCGGACCAGCCGCGGCCGGCTGCTAACATGGCGCCCTCGTGACCACCGCTTCGGCCCGTCCCGCGCGCGCGGACACCGCCCTGCTGCTGCTCACGGTGCTGGCTTTCGCGGCGCGCGCCGCCTACCTGCTGTTCGAGCCCGCCTGCTCCCTCACCGGCGACGAGCCGAGCTGGATCGCCCTCGGCACGCAGCGGCTGGGGCGGCCCAACCGGGGCCTGGACCCGCTGCGCAACGGCCTCATCTTCTACCCGCCCGTCTATCCCTACTTCATCGCGTTCGTCTTCCGCGCGACCGGCTCGCTGCGGGCGATCCTCTGGCTGCAGGCGGCGCTCGGCGCCCTGCTCGTGCCCGCGGTCGGCCGCGCCGGGCAGCTCGCCTTCGGCCGCCGCTGCGGGCTCGTGGCGGCGGCCCTCGCGGCGTTCTACCCCGAGCTGCTGTGGTACCCGGCCCACTACTGGTCGGAGACCCTGTACCTGCTCCTGCTGTGGTGGGCGATCGAGCGCACGCTCGCCGCGGACGCCGCACGCTCGTGGCGCACGGCCGCCGGCGCGGGCGCGCTGTGGGGGCTGGCGACCCTCACGCGCGAGCTGTCGCTGTACCTCGTGCCGATCGCGGCCCTCTGGCTCGTGCGCGACCGGCTGCGGTCGTCGCTGCCGCGGGCCGCGGCGCTGGCGCTGGCGGCCGCCCTCACGGTCGCGCCCTGGACGCTGCGCAACCTGGCTGCCTTCCACGCCTTCATCCCCGTCTCCACGATGGGCGGGCTCAACCTGTGGCAGGGCAACACGACCCTGACCCACCTCGAGATCTACGAGCGCCTCGCGTCGAAGGGCGGACCGGTCGAGCAGGACCGCTACTGCCGGCAGATGGCCTGGCAGACGATCGCCGCGCGCCAGCCGCGCTGGCTGCTCGAGAAGCTCGCCGAGCAGATGCCGGAGTTCTGGAAGGCCGGGGCCGAGGTGCTCGACCACCTGGTGGGCCGCGGCGCCTGCGGCGTGCTCCCGGCCGCTCGTCGCGTCGCGCTCGAGGCCGCCTTCGTGGCGCCCTACCTCGCCGTGCTCGGTCTGGGGCTCGTGGGCCTCGCCCGGCTGCGCGCCGGCGCCGGCGCCTGGCTGCTGCTGCTCCTGCTCGCGGCCTACAACGCGGCGCACGTCGTGGCCTACGCCACCACGCGCTTCCGGCTGCCGGTGCTGCCGATCGTGTTCCTCCTCGCCGGCGCGGCGCTCGTCGGCCCCGCCGACGGGGTCGCGCTGCCACTGCGTGGCTGGCGGCTCGTGCTGCTCGCGCTCCTGTGCGCCGCCGTGGCGGCGACGCTGGCCCCCGGTCTCGTCGAGCTCGCCTCGTGGCAGGCGCTCGTCGGCGCCGGGGCGTAGGCGGCTCAGCCGCGCGCGAGGTAGACGAGGCCGACCAGGACGCCGACGCCGACCACCACGAGCCGCAGCGTCGTGGGCCGCACGCGCCCGGCCAGCCGTCCGCCGATCGCGCCGCCCGCGATCGCGCCGACGGCCATCACCAGGCCGGCCGGCCAGTGGACCTGGCCCGAGAACAGGAACAGCGCCGCCGCTGCCGCGTTCGCGGCGAAACCGACCGCCTGCTTGGCCGCGTTGAGGCGCGTGAGCGAGTCCTCCAGCAGCAGGCCGAGCACGGCCAGCACGATCACGCTGAGGCCGGCCCCGAAGTAGCCCCCGTAGACCGAGGCGGCGAACACCGGCAGCACCGCGAGCGTCTCGTGGGAGCCGCGAGCGCCGCCGAGGCGGCGCGCGAGCCAGGCGCGCAGCGGCTCCTGCGCCGCGAGCAGGGCCGACGCCAGCAGGATCAGGAAGGGGACGAGGTGCCGAAACACGCGCTCGCTGGTGCCGAGCAGGAGCAGGCCGCCCAGGAGCCCGCCCAGGAGCGCCGCTGGGACGAGCCGCCGCACCCGCGAACGCTGGCCGGCCAGCTCGCGCCGCTGCGCGAGCGTCGCCCCGAGGTGCCCGGGGGCGAGCGCGACCGTGTTCGTGACGTTCGCGGCGACCGCCGGCAGACCGAGCGCCGTCAGGGCCGGGAACGTGATGAGCGTCCCCCCGCCGGCAAGCGCGTTCACCGCGCCCGCGGCGACGGCGGCGAGCGCCAGCAGCAGCAGGTCGCTCGCGGCCAGGGACACGCTCGGCACCTCCTGCCCCGGCTACGGCCTCTTCTTCGGGGGCGCTACGGCGGGTGTCGGTTCCTTGTAGTCCTTCAGCCAGGCCATGTCGCACGCCTTCGCGCCACGCTTCGTCTTCTCGGCCGTCAGCCAGGAGCCGCGCTCGTTGAGGCTCGCGGGGATGTTCGCGCCGTGGCAGGCGAGACAGTTCCCCTCGGCCATGCCGAGGCTCTTCGCGCGCTGCTTCATCTTCTCGATGGCGTGCGGAGAGGCATGGCAATAGAGGCAGTTGTGCACGGCGAAGCCCAGCTTCTTCGCCTGGACCTGCATCTCGACCGTGGCGCGCGCGGGGCCGGCCAGCGCCGCGGCGACCACCACGGCAACCGCGATCGAAACGCCAGCACGCCCTGCGCTCATTCGAGGCCTCCCGGGACGGCAGGAGTATGCCGCAAGGCCCGCGGTCTTGTCGCGCCGCGCTGGAAGGCGCGGGGAGCTACGACGGCTCGGTGACCTTCAGGACCTGGTCGGCCTTGACGTTCTCGAGCGTCTGCACCCTGCCGCTCGGCCAGCGGATCTCGATCGAGCGGGCCGCGGAGTCGGGGCCGAGGCCGAAGTGCAGGCGGCGGTCGCTCGAGGACATGAAGCCGACGCTCGGCGAGACGTGGTTGTGGCGCACGCGACCGCTGGTCGTCGTCAGCTTCACCCGGGTCCCGATCGCGTCGCGGTTGCTCTTCGTCCCCACCAGGTCCAGCCAGAGCCAGTGGTTGCCGTTGCCGCCCGAGTTGAGCAGGATCCGCGGCCGCTTGTTGAGCGAGCTGACCACCAGGTCGGGGAAGCCGTCGCCGTCGAGGTCGCCGTAGGCCGAGCCGCGCTGGTAGCCCTTGGGCACGAAGTCGGGCCCGAGCCCCTCGGAGACGTCGGCGAACGCCGTGCCGCCCACGTTGTGGAACATCGTGTCGTGCTGGGCCGAGTTCGCGCCGAGGTAGTCGACGTCGCCGTTGGCCGAGTAGATGTCCTTCCAGCCGTCGTTGTCGTAGTCGAAGATGGCGTTGCTCCAGCCGGAGAAGCGGCGCGACAGCCGGGCGATCCCCGTGCGCGGCGAGACGTAGCGGAAGTGGTTGCCGGCCTCGTTCTTGAAGAGCGCCCAGATCTGCGACTGCAGGTTGTTGTAGAACACGTCGGGCCAGCCGTCGTCGTCGAAGTCGCGCGCGTCGGCGCCCATGCCCGAGACCACGGCGCCCTGCTCGTCGTAGGCGACGCCCCAGGCCCACGACTCCTCCTGGAAGGTGCCGTTCTTCTGGTTGATGTAGAGGAAGTTCGGCTCGGTGTCGTTGGCGATGAAGACGTCCATCCAGCCGTCGCCGTTGAAGTCGGCGATCCCGATGCCCATGCCCTTGCCCGCCACCGCCGCGAAGCCGGACTTGCGGGTGACGTCCTCGAAGCGGCCGTGGCCGAGGTTGCGGTAGAGGCTGTGCGGCACGCTCTTGTAGGTGCCCGGGTAGCAGTAGATCGGGCCGTCCGGCGTCGGGCAGACCCGGTCGACCTGCGGGTTCCAGTAGGTGTAGTGCGAGACCACCAGGTCGAGCAGGCCGTCGTTGTCGAAGTCGAAGAACGCGGCGCAGACGGAGAGCAGGTCCTTCGGCTTCTGGTCGAGCCCGGAGCCGAGGACGGCCTCGCGGAACGTGCCGTCGCCGTTGTTGTGGTAGAGCGCGTTCGGGCCCGCGTTCGCGACGAACAGGTCGGGGTGGCCGTCGTTGTCGTAGTCGCCGACCGCGACGCCGTAGGAGAGGTCGAGGTTGCGGCCCTCGAGCCTCGCCTTCGCCGTCGCTTCCTCGAAGGTCCCGTCGCCGCGGTTGCGCAGCAGGCAGCTGTAGTAGGAGGCATCCGGGCGCGTGTACTCGGGGAGCTTGCCGCCGTTGGTGAGGAACACGTCCAGCCTGCCGTCCCCGTCGTAGTCGAGGAGCGCGACGCCGCCGCACATCGGCTGGGGAAAGTACTTGCGCCCACCGCGGAAGTCGTTGTTCGAGACGTAGCCGAAGCTCGAGCGGCCGGCCACGTCCGCGAAGCGCACGCTCGGCGTCACCACGGGGGCGGCCCCCGCCGGCGGCGCCGGCGCCTCCGGGACCTCGCGCATGCGCCCCGGGACCTGCGCCCGCACCTCGTCGAGCGCCGTCCACGCGAGCGCGGCCACGAGCGGCGCCGCCAGCGCGAGCCGCTGCCGCCCGCTCACCTCTCGGGCTCCTTGATCTCCAGCAGCTGGTTCGTCGCCACGTTCTCGAGCGTCTGCACGACGCCGCTCGGCCAGCGGATCTCGAGCTTCGCCACCGTCTCGTCCTTCCCCAGGCCGAAGTGGACCCGCATGTCCGAGGCGCCGCTGTAGCCGACGGCGTTGTTGACGTGGTTGTGGCGCACGCCGGACGCGCTCGTCGCGGTCAGCGAGGCGCCGACGGCGTCGCGGCTGCTCTTCGTCCCGACCAGCTTCAGCTGCAGCCAGCGGTTCGGCGTCGGGCTGGTGTTGCGCCAGACCTCGACGCCCTCGTCGAGCGCCGTCACGATCGCGTCGAGGAGCCCGTCGCCGTCGAGGTCGCCGAAGCTGCCGCCGCGGTGGGTGGCGCGCTTCGTGGAGAACTCGGGGCCCGCCCCCGACGTGGCGTCGGCGAAGCGGAAGCCGCCCAGGTTCGCCAGCACCAGGTTCGTCTGCCGGACCTTGTCCTTGAACTCGCCGGTCGGGTCCATCACGTCGCCGCCGGCCACGAACAGGTCCTTGCGGCCGTCGTTGTTGAAGTCGGCGATCGCGTTCGCCCAGCCCGCGCGCGACAGGCTCAGCGAGGAGACGCCCGCCCGCGCCGTGAGCTCCAGGAACGAGTTGTTGCCCAGGTTCCTGAAGACCGGCATCGTCTCGCTCGACAGCGCGGTGTGGAAGATGTCGGGCCGGCCGTCGTCGTCGATGTCGCGCGCGTCGGCGCCCATGCCCGAGAGCGCCTTGCCCGCCTCGGGGTAGGCGACCCCGGCCATGAAGCCGATCTCCTCGAACGTGCCGTTCTTCAGGTTGTGGAAGAGGAAGTTGGGCTCGGTGTCGTTCGCCACGAACAGGTCCAGGAAGCCGTCGCCGTCGTAGTCGGCCAGACCGATTCCCATGCCCTTGCCGATCAGCTTGCGAATGCCGCTCTTCGCGGAGACGTCCGTGAAGGTCCCGTCGCCGTCGTTGTGGTAAAGCGAGTTGGGCAGGCCCTTGTAGTTGTTCGGGTGGCAGTAGTCGTTCATCCCGCGCGGGCCGCACAGGGGCTCGGTCTTCGCGTCCCAGACGCAGTAGTTCGAGACGAACAGGTCGAGCTTGCCGTCGTTGTCGTAGTCGAAGAAGGCGGCCGCCACGGACCACAGGGTCCCGTACTGGGGGTCCGGCCTGTTGAAGCCGGCCCTGTCGCTCACGTCCTCGAAGCTGCCGTTGCCGCGGTTGTGGTAGAGCGTGTTGCGGCGCAGGCCGGCGACGAACAGGTCGGGGAAGCCGTCGTTGTCGTAGTCGGCGCTCGTGGCGCCGAGGTCGTAGCCGGTGCCCTTGAGCCCCGCCTTCTCCGTGACGTCCTCGAACTTCCAGTTGCCGAGGTTGCGGTACAGGCGGTTCCAGAAGCGCGGCTCGCTCTTGTCGAGCTCGGTCATCTTCGCCCCGTTCGTCAGGAACAGGTCGAGCCGGCCGTCGTTGTCGTAGTCGAAGAGCACGGCGCCCGCCACCATCGTCTCCGGCTGGTGGCGGTGGCTGCTGCGGCTCGAGTCCGTGACGAAGCCGATGCCCGTGTCCTTCACGAGCTCGAAGCGGATCGGGTCGAACGCGGGCGCCTGCGCGGCGGCCGGGGACGCGAGCGCGGCGAGGGCCTGGCAGAGCAGGAGATGGTAGTTTCGAGGCATGAATGTAACGGGGTGCGCCTATGGCGCGCACCCCTCGGGCGAAGGTAACACGCGCCGACAGGGGCGACAACGCGCGCGTGACGGGCGCACAATCCGCCCGGGAGGAACCCATGAGCGTGCTCCGAGCCGGCGTCCTCGCCCTGCTGCTTCCCGCCCCCGTCGCCGCAGCGGCGCCGCCCGTCGCCGCGCCGCCGCCGGCCGCGGACCTGGCGCTCGCGGACGAGCTGGACGCCTACCTCGCCCGGCACGTCCTCGCGCCTCGCTTCCCGGCCTGCGTCGACCGGGAGCACGGGGGCTTCCACGCCCACTTCGCGACCGACTGGACGAAGCTCCCGGACCACAGGCGCTTCGTGGTCTACCAGGCCCGCAACACCTGGACTGCCGCGGCCGTGGCGCTGGCGCGGCCGGCGCAGCACGCCGCCTACCTCGACCACGCGCGGCACGGGATCGCGTTCCTGCTGCAGCGGCAGTGGGACGCGAGCCACGGGGGCTTCCACACGGGCGTGCTGCTCGACGGCCGGCCCGACCCGGCTGACGCGGGGGTGAAGATCGCCTACGGCCAGGCCTTCGCCGTGTACGCGCTGGCGGTCGCGCACCGGGCCACCGGCGACCAGGCCGCGCTCGAGCGAGCGAAGGACGGCTACCGCTGGGTCGAGGCCCACTGCGCCGACGCGGGCGCCCCCGGCTACCGCGCCGCCGTGCGCTCGGACGGCGGCCCGCTGCCGTCCGATCCCGACGCCGTCGCGCCGCCGCCGGACGCGGTCGGCCTCGGCGTGCCCGCGCTGCTGCGCGACATGAACACCCACATCCACCTGCTCGAGGCGTGGACGGAGCTGCTGCGCGAGTGGCCCGATCCCGGCCTGCGCGCCAGCACCCGGCGGCTCTACGAGCTCGTGCGCGACGGTTTCCACTCCGAGCCCGGGACCCTGCACCTCTTCCTGGACCCGCGCGGCCGGCCGATCGCCGGGCCTTCCTCGTTCGGCCACGACGTCGAGACCGCCTTCCTGCTGTTCGAGGCGGCGCAGGCCCTGGGGATCCGCGAGGACCCGGCGCTCGAGCGCAACAGCCGCAGGCTCGTCGACCACGCGCTCGCCCTCGGCTGGAACGCCGCGACCGGGCAGCTCCACGAGGAGGGCTTCGCGCTGCGGCCGGCCTTCGACCGCTCGGTGCAGTGGTGGGCCCAGTTCGAGCTGGTGAATGCCCTCTCGCTGATGCACGCCCGCCACGGCGCGCAGGACCCGCGCTACCGCCAGGCCCTCGACAAGGCGTGGCGCTTCACCCGCGAGCGCCTGACCGACCACGAGCACGGGGGCGTCTTCGCCGGCCTCGACGCCGAGGGGCGCGTGCAGACGGCCAAGAGCCACGACTGGATGGCGGCCTACCACACCGCGCGCGCGCTGCTGCTGACGAGCCAGCGCCTGCGCGGCGAAGCCGAGTGACGCCTTTCGCAGGCCGGAAGGGAGACACCATGCGCAGTCCGATCCTGGTCGTCGCGCTGCTGGCCGCGGCCCCGGGCCCGGCGGGCAGGCGCGTGAGCTTTGCCGCCGGCGGCGCCCCGGGCACGCAGACGGTGCGGCTCCTCGACGGGACGGGCCGGGTCCTGCGCTCCGCCACGTTCTCGCTCGAGCCGCGCACCGCGATCCGCGACGGGAAGGGCGCGATGGGCGAGCTGCTGCGCAGCGCCCGCGCGTCGATGGAGCGCCCGAACGACAGCGGCACGCCGGGCGGCGTCGCCAGCCTCGACTGGCGCGGGCAGCGCTTCCACTACTACGTGCCCTGGCTGCGCGATCACGTCCACACGATGAAGGGGATGAAGTACTACGAGGGCACCGGCGCGAGCTTCCTCGACTTCTTCCGGGCGACGCAGCGCGAGGACGGCATGATCTGGGACTTCTTCGACCGCGGCCAGCAGCCGAGCTTCTACGAGACGGCCTACGGTCCGCTCGGCTACGCGCGCCGCTACGACGGCGTCGAGCTCGTGCGCATGCCGGCGGAGGCCGACGTCGAGTACCTGTTCGTCGAGGGCGTCTACTACGCCTGGAAGTCGAACGCCGACGACGCCTGGATGGCGCGGCAGCTCGACGCCGCCGTCCGCGCGCTCGACTACAGCTTCACGAGCCCGGCGCGCTTCTCGGCCCAGTACGGCCTCGTCAAGCGCGGCTACACGATCGACACCTGGGATTTCCAGATCGACGACGCGACGACGCGGCTGTTCCCGCGCTGGCGCACGCTGCTCATCGACCCCGCCCGCTCGAAGTTCGGCGTGATGTTCGGCGACAACACCGGCTATGCGGCGGCCTGCGGCTACCTGGCCGAGATGCTCGCGCGGGCGGGACGCGGCGCCGAGGCCGGCCGCTGGCGCGAGCGGGAGCGCGACGTCCGCGCGCGGCTCGACCGCGTCTCCTGGCTCGGCACGCACTTCCGGCACTGGGTGCCGGAGGAGCCGGCGGTCCCGCGCGACGTGGGCGTCGACGAGCGCTCGCAGGTCTCGCTCTCGAACACCTACTCGCTCAACCGCGGGATCTCCCGCGAGCAGGCGGCGGCCATCCTGCGCACCTACCAGGGCATCCGCGCCGCGCTGCCGCCGGGCTCGCCGGGCGAGTGGTACGCGATCTACCCGCCGTTCGCGAAGGGCTTCTCGGACCACTCCGGGGTCTGGCAGTACGTCAACGGCGGGGTCTCGCCCATCTTCGCCGGCGAGCTGGCGCGCGGGGCCTTCGTCCACGGCTTCGAGGCCTACGGCGCCGACGTGCTGGCCCGCGTCGGCGCCCTGGCCAGGGCGAGCCAGGACCACGTCTGGTTCGCCTACACGGGCGCCTTCCCGCCCCGGGCGCAGCCGCGCTTCACGCCGCTCGACCTCGCCCCGCTCGCGAACATGGACCTCGGCGGGCGCGGCGCGCCGGGCGTGCCGTCCTGGATGGCGGCCGAGCCGGACGACCACCTCGGCAACCTCCCCACGGGCCGCCGGGACTTCGAGGGCGTGCCCTTCCTGGTGGCCGATCCGGCGGTCAACGGGCGCCGCGGCGCGATCGCCGTCTCGCGCCGGCCGGGCTTTCCCGAGCGCGTCCTCGTGCCGGTCGGCGCCGCGGCCGGTTCCGTCTACGTCCTGCACTCGGTCGGCAACGCGGGCAACCTGAAGCTCGGCGGGGCCATCACGTTCCTCTACGAGGACGGGACGGAGGCCACGCAGTACGTCGTGCAGGACCGCAACGTCTCCGGCTGGTGGTACCCATCTCTCGAGGGATCCTGGCCCGGCGGCTACGGGGCGCCGCGCCAGCCGCCGCTGGTGCGCCTCGCGTGGCGGGGGAGAAGCGACGTCTGTCCGAACGTCGGCATCTACTGGTACGGCTTCGACAACCCCCACCCTGAGCGCAGGATCCGCGCGATCGCCCTCTCGAGCACGCTCGACGGGGCGATCTACGCCGTCGCCGGCCTGACGCTCGCCGACCGGCCCCTGGACGAGCCGCCGCCGGCCGTCTCCTTCGGCGGGCCGGACAACTGGGCGGCGGGCGCCGTCACCTACGCGCTCGTCGAGGGCCTCGCCGGCGTCGTCGACCTGGACACGGCGTTCGGCAGGGCGCAGCTGGCGCCGCGCTGGCCCGCGGCGGGCGAGGACCGGGCGCAGGTGGTCGTCCACTACCCGGCGTCGAACGGCTACGTGGCGTACGACTACCGGCACGACGCGGCGCGTCGCGAGATCGCGCTCACGGTGACCGGCAGCGGCAAGACCGCCGACTGCCACGTGCTGCTGCCGGAGGGCGCAGGCGCGGCGAGCGCCGTGCGGGACGGCGACGGCGCAGCGCTCGCGTTCGCGACGGTGCGCGTCGGGAGCTCGAGCTACGCCGACTTCCGCCTGCCGCTCGCGGGCCCGGCCAGCGCCCGCGTGCGCTACTAGCCACGGGCCTCGGCCGGGCCGTGCCATACTGCCCGGCGAGCCCGCCATGATCGAGGAGATCGTCGTCGATTGCCCCAGCTGCGGTGAGCCGTTCGCCCTGGACGTGGACACGACCGGCGGCGCAGAGCAGAGCTACTTCGAGGACTGCCCCGTGTGCTGCCGCCCGGCGGAGGTGTTCGTGCGCTGCCGCCCCGGGGAGATCCTCTCCGTGAGCGTGAGCGCGTGACGCCGTGAGCCGCGCGCGCGCCGTCCCCCTCGCGATCACCGCGATCCTTCTCCACGCCGTCGCGCGCGAGGCGGACCGTGGGCTCGGCCTCCTGCTGCGCGCGCAGGTCGAGCCTCTCGGCCTTCTCCGGGAGCTGGGCCGGGCGTGCGCGGCGGACGGCGCGGGGGCGGCGCTGCGGCTCGGCGCGTGGACCGCCGCCGGCCTGGCGCTGTGGCTCGCGCTCGCCGCCCGGCGCTCGCGCCGCGAGCGCGCCTCGCTCGCGTCAGGCCTCGTGGCCGAGGCCCCGGCGCTCGCGCCGCTGCTGCTCAAGCCCGCCCTCAGCCTGCTCGCGGTGCTCGCCGTGGCCGCGCGGGCCTCGTGGCCGTATGGCTTCACGCTCCCCGTCGCCCTGACGCAGGACTGGGCGATCGGCGTGGACCTGGCCATCCTCGGGGCGCTCGCCGCCTCCTGCCTGGCGGCGCCGCGCTGGCCGGCGCCGCGCGCCGGCGAGGTGCTGCTGCTCGCGTTCCTCGGCTACGCCGCGCTCGTCCCGGAGTGGGCTTGGCGCTGGGAGGGTCACCCCGGCAACGAGCCGAAGTACCTGCGCCAGGCCGTCGCGCTGGCGCAGCTCGGCAGCTTCGACGCCGAGGGCGTCCGCGCGGCGATGGAGGAGCTGCCGGTGCGGCCGCTCGGCGAGACGCTGGCCGCCGCCGCGGCGACGTTCGCGCGCGAGTCGGCCGCCATGGTCTCCGCCGTCGCGCGGGGCGAGGCCGGGCGCTCGGCCATCCGGGCGACGCGCATCACGCGCCAGACCATCCGCGGCAAGGACGGCGGTGTGTTCTACGTGCTCGCGCCGGGGCCCTCGCTGCTCCTCGCGCCGGCCCTGCGGCTCGATCGCGCCGTCAACCTCACGCGGGGGGAGGAGGGGCGCGTGGCCGCGGCCGTCCTGCTGTGGTGCGCGCTCGGCGCGCTGCTCGTCGCGGCGCTCTTCCAGCTGGTGCGCGACGCGACGGGCCGCCCCGGGCTTGCCGCGGCGCTCGCGTTCGGCTTCGCGCTGACACCGCCGTTTCTCTTCTACTTCTTCCAGTTCTACCCGGAGATGCCGGGCGCGCTCGTGCTGGCGGTGGCCTTCCGGGTGCTCGCCCTGCGGCCGCAGGCGCTGGAGCGCCACCCGTGGCTGTTCGGCTGGCTGCTCGCCACGCTGCCGTGGCTGCACCAGAAGTTCCTGCCCGTCTGGCTCGTGCTCGCGGCCACGGCCCTGTGGCTGGCGGTGCGGCCGCGCGGCCTGCGAGCGGCCCGGGCGAGTGCCGTGGCGCTGCTCGTCACGCAGGCGGTCGGCCTCTACCTGACGGCCCGGTACAACTTCGCGGTCACGGGCAGCGTGCGGCCCGACGCGCTGTTCCTGGCCTGGGGCCCCGGCGGCGTCTCGACCGTGCGGATGGGGCAGGGGCTGCTGGGGCTGCTGCTGGACGCGCGCTTCGGCCTGCTGCCCTACGTGCCGTTTCTCGCATTGGCCGCCGCGGGCCTGGCGCGCGGGGGAGCACGGCGCTTCGCGGTGGCCTGGCCGGCGGCCGCCGTCTACTACCTGACCGTCGCCTCCGCCGACAACTGGGCCGGCGCGGTCTGCAACCTCGGCCGCTACTTCATGCCCCTCGCGCCGCTCACGGTGGCCCTCGCCGCAGTGGCGCTCGCCCGTGAGACGGCCGCGACCGAGACCGAGGGCCACCGCCGCGGCGCCGCCGCGCTCGCGCTCATCCTGGCCGGGGCGACGGCCGTCTGCGCGGTCCTCCTCTGGCAGGACCCGCTGGCGGCGAACGACTCGGCGCTGCTCCTCGCCAGGAGCCGCTTCGCCGACGCCAACCAGTACCTGCCGAACCTGTTCATCCGCCGCTGGCAGGACGCCGCGCCCGGGCTGTGGGCGCGGATCGCCGCCTGGGCGCTCGGGGTCGGGCTGCTGGCCCTCGCCCTGCGCCGCGTCGGTTCCGCCCGCCGGGCGCTCGCCGGCACGGCGCCGGTGGTGCTGGCCCTCGCGCTCGTGCTCGAGCGCTGGCCCTCGCGCCGCAGCGGCCCGGCCTTCGTCGACGCGCTGCCGGCCGGCGAGGGCCGGCTCGTCTTCTTCTCCGGCGTCGCCCGCGTCGCCGCGGACGAGGCCGTGCTCGGGCCGGGAGCCGTGGATCTGCTGGTGCGCTCGCCCGGTGCGGGCGGCACCGCGCTCCGGGCGACGGTGGGCGGCGAGGGCCTCCTGCGCAACGGGAGCCAGGCGATCGTGCTGCGTCCGACCGGCGGCGTGGTGGATCTGGCGCTCGTGGCCTACCATCAGGTAGCCGCGGCGGACGGAGGCGGCGTGGCCTACTGCCGTGCGAGCCTCGCGCTGTCGGGCCAGGCCGTGATCCGGTTCGCCGCGGAGGCGTCGCGGTCGGTTGCAGCGCCGGACCCGCCGGCGCCCGGCGAGCGGGACGAGGACGTGGAACCGGGAGACCCCGGTTTGCGTTGAGATGGGAGAGATGGCCGAAGAGGAACCGCTCGTCGAGATCCGCGACCTGGCCGTCTCGTACGGGGCCGTGCAGGCCCTGTCGGGCATCAGCGCCGCCGTCCGCCGAGGGCCGACGGGGCTGCTCGGGCCGAACGGCGCCGGCAAGACGACGCTGCTCAAGACCCTGCTCGGCTTCCTGCGCCCGGACCGCGGCAGCATGCGGGCCTTCGGCCTCGACCCCGCGCGGGACCCGCTCGAAGTGCGCCGGCGGCTCGGCTACATGCCCGAGCAGGACTGCCATCTCCCGGGCATGACGGCCGCCGCGTTCGTCGCCTTCGCCGGCGAGCTGTCCGGGCTGCCGCGCGACGAGGCCGTCAGCCGGGCGCACGAGGTGCTCTACTACGTCGGCCTCGGCGAGGCGCGCTACCGCACCGTCGAGACCTACTCGACCGGCATGAAGCAGCGCGTCAAGCTGGCGCAGGCGCTGGTCCACGACCCGGAGCTGCTGCTGCTCGACGAGCCGACGAACGGCCTCGACCCCCAGGGCCGGGAGGAGATGCTGACGCTGGTCCAGGACGTCGCGGGCCGGCGCGGCATGAGCCTGGTGCTGTGCTCCCACCTGCTGAAGGACGTCGAGCGCGTCTGCGACAACGTGATCGTGCTGAACCAGGGCCAGGTGGCGCGCGCGGGCTCGCTGCGCGAGCTGACCGGGGCCCGCAGCCGGGTCTTCGACGTGCGCTTCAAGGGCGACGTCGCCGCCGTGCTGACCGACCTCAAGGACCTAGGCGCCGACTGGCGCGAGGCCGAGGACGGCGTGCGGCTGTTCCTGCCCGAGGGCCGCGGCCCGGAGACGATCTTCGAGGTGGCGCGCGCCTGCTCCGCCCAGGTGCGCTACCTGCGGCCCGGCTCCGAGACGCTGGAGGACGTGTTCCTGCGCGCGCTGGGCCACGAGGTGCAGGCCTGATGCCGGTCTACGACCAGGGCTACCGCCGCTACGTCGCGCGCGCGGCGCTGCACGGCGCGCGCTTCTGGCCGATCACGCGCGAGGCGCTGCGCCTGCTCCTGCAGAAGCGGCTGTTCGTGCTGTTCCTGCTCGCCTCGCTCGCCCCGCTCGGCGTGAAGGTGATCCAGATCTACCTCGCCCGCCAGTACCCGCAGCTCGCGGCGATCCTCTCCGCGGGCCCGCCGCTCTTTGGCGACTTCATGAACACGCAGCTGGTGTTCGCGATCCTGCTCGCGGTCTTCGGCGCCTCCGGCCTGATCGCGAACGACCTGCGCACCGGCGCGATCCTCGTCTACCTCTCGCGCCCGCTGACGCAGCGCGACTACATCCTCGGCAAGCTCGGCGTGCCGATGGCGATCTGCCTGGCCGTGACCCTGCTGCCCGGCCTGGTGCTGTACGCGGCCGCGGTCGGCCTGGCGCCCGACGGCTACCTGCGCTGGGACCTCGCCTGGCTGCCGGCGGCGATCGTCGCCCATGCCGCGTGCGCCAGCCTGGTGGTCAGCCTGCTGACGCTCGCCGTCTCGTCGCTGTCGCGCAGCGCGCGCGTGGCGGGGATCGCCACCGTGGGGCTGCTGCTCGGCCTCGAGACGATGCGCGGCGTGCTGCAGTTCGGCTTCGGCCGCCGGGAGGCGGTGCTGCTGTCGCTGTGGGCGGACCTCAAGGCGCTGGGCGTCGCGCTGTTCGGTGTCGTCGAGTACCAGATCGAGGTCTTCTGGGCCTGGCCGCTCGCCGTGCTGGTCGCCGTCTCGCTCGGCTGCCTGCTGGTGCTGCGCGCGCGCGTGCGCGCTGTGGAGATCGTCTCGTGAGCGACGCCACCCCGGCAACGGCCCCC